>JBCNVF010000126.1 GCA_039630355.1 Brevinematia bacterium | reverse complement strand
TAGCATCTTTTACGAATTCTGCTTTTGTTTTTTATAGGTTGATGCATTCTTTGGAGAGGGTAGGTAAACTTGAGGAAGCAGTGAGGGTTGGAGAAGATTTTCTGAAGTCTTGTAGCTGGGAGGATTTTGACGAGAAGGTTTTTAGGGCGAAGATTAGGAGTATCTATGTAAAGCTTGGTAATAAGTTTAGGAGTGAGGGTAATAGAAGTAAAGCGGAGGAGTTTTTTGAAAAGGCTAAGAGACTGGAGTAAGCTTAACTTCTTAGTTGCTTGGAGTGGTAGTAGAGAACCTTGTTTATGGCGTTGAGGTAAGCTTTTGCGCTGGCTACTATTATATCGGTGTCTGTTCCGTGTCCAGAGAAAGATATTCCCCCACTTTGTACTGACAGATTGACCTCTCCTATCGCATCTTTGCCAGAGGTTACTGCATGAATACTAAAATCCTCTAACTTTATGTTCTTTACGCCTACTACTCTCTCTATTGCTTTGAATGTTGCGTCAACGGGGCCGTTTCCCGTAGCAGATTCAACATACTCTCTCCTTCCTTTTTTCAAAACAACAGTAGCGGTTGGGATCGTTTTGTCTCCTGCAACTATTTGAATACTAGATATAGTGTATACTGCTTTAGTATCATCTATGTTCTGAGAAAATATTGCCAAAAGATCTTCTTCGTAGACATTTTTCTTTTTATCAGCTATCTCCAGGAATTTCTTGTACATTATCTCAAATTCTTCCTCTGAGGAGTAGGTTATTCCTAGCTCTTGGAATTTCACTTTTAGGGCATGCCTACCCGAATGTCTTCCCAAAATTATTTCTGAAGATGATCTGCCTACGTCTTCAGGTTTCATTATCTCGTAAGTTTGCTTATATTTTAGCACTCCATCTTGGTGTATTCCAGACTCGTGGGCAAAGACATTTCTTCCGACAATTGGCTTATTGTAAGCTAGTGGCAAACCTGTGATAGATATGAGGAGTTTGCTAGTTTTATAGATCTCTCTGGTATTGATATTGGTGTAGAATGGGTATATATCATTTCTTACGTTTATTGTCATAACTATCTCTTCAAGTGAGGCGTTACCTGCTCTTTCACCTATGCCATTGACACTGACTTCAACTTGGTCAGCTCCTGCTAGTAACGCAGAGAGGGAATTAGCAACAGCAAGCCCTAGGTCATTGTGACAGTGGACACTTATCTTAGCTCTGTCACCTATGGTGTCCTTTATAGTTTTGACAAGGTTATAGAATTCAAATGGGGTAGTATATCCGACTGTATCAGGGATGTTTATGGTAGTAGCTCCAGCTTCAATCACAGCTAGAAACACTTCCTTTAGAAAGTTTACATCACTTCTGGTAGCATCCTCCGCTGAGAATTCAACATCACTGACAAGGGATCTTGCAAACCTAACTGCTTCAATAGCCATTTTCAAAACTTCGTCTGGTTTTTTCTTCAACTTATACTCCATATGAATGGGCGAGGTTGCTATGAAGGTGTGAATTCTTTTACTCTTTGCTCCTTTCAAGGCTTCATAGGCTGACTTTATATCCTTTTCTAATGCCCTAGCAAGAGCGGCGATAGTAGGACCTTCCACCTCTTCTGCTATCATCTTGACCCCCTCAAATTGTATTGGGGAAGAAACTGGAAAACCGGCTTCAATTACATCAACTCCTAAATTGGCAAGTTGTTTGGCAAACAGTAGCTTGTTCTCTGCCGACATACTTGCACCGGGAGATTGTTCACCATCTCTGAGAGTAGTGTCAAATATGTATATCCTTCGCTTATCCATATATTTTACCTTCGTTAGAAGATAAATTTAATTAACACAACTTGGTATTTCAAGTTATACATCTGACTGAAGTTTGTAGAGGAGTTTGGTAAAAATTAAAGTGAAATAACCTCCTCTTGCCTCGTAAAATAAAGGCAAAAGGAGGCATATATGAATCACAGAAAAACTATAAATCACTTTATCAAAAACTTTCTACTTGACCTTTCATCCAAGCTCAGGAAGAAAATATCAGAAGTTGTTCTCGCAATCACACTATCTGGAAGTTTGAGGGATATCTAGGATATCTGAAAACAGTAGGAAGAGGGACAAGATAAGCCAATGGGGAAGGTATGAGTTTGTTAGAGGGTTGTTGGAAGAGTTGGATGTTGAGGTTGTTGAGAGGTTGATGGTTAGGGTTTTTGA
>JBCNVF010000125.1 GCA_039630355.1 Brevinematia bacterium | reverse complement strand
AGATGTTGAGTATGAGAATAACCTGTTCGGTAGAATACCTAACCCAAAGATTTTTATAGGAAACTCACCTGAGGAATTGGTGGAAGCTGTGGAAAGTGTGAAAGATGAGAAGGTTGTTATTACTTGGAATTCAACAACAGTTCTTGATCTTTCTCTTTTGGAAGCATTATACAGAAAAAGAGGAGAGGTAATTTTCATAGCAAACTTGCCTGAGTATATGGAGTTTGAAGTATGGGATACGGACTTTCTTTTGGAAGTTCTAAAGAATCATCAAAAGCTTTCAAAACCTATCAGAAGTGTTCTCTCATCAACGGAGCTTGACGAAGCAGTATATTTTACAGATGTACTGGAAAAGGATATCAGGTTGTATAGGTGGGAAATATCACCATTTTCTTACAAAGGAGAAAAGCTAGCGAAAACCTTATCTGAGAAAATTGATTTTACTGGAGGAGTAGTTGAACAGATTGAGAACATCCTTAGAGCTTCACCAGAGCTCCTTACAGAAATTCCTACCTTCTATTGCATAGAAATTTCTTCAGAAAGAATTGAGAGTGTATACAATTCTACGTGGGAGTTGTCGTTAACTGATATGGCTTTGGAGAAATTCAGGGAGGTTATCTCAAGGATTGTGAGTTATTCTAAAACAGCGGGTATAATGATAGGAATATTCAATGAACCTCTCTTTAACAAGAACATTGGAGAAATACTGAGGGTTATTGATGAGTATAGAGGATATCGGCTAAGTTTCATACTGAATACTTCTCTAACCTTGCTACCAGAAGAGTTAGTAGAGCTTTTTTCAAAAACCAAGGAAGTCAGAGGATTTAGGGATACTCCGTTTTTCAGTATCTTTGTTGATATTCCTAGTAACCAGAAAAATGAGTTTGAAAAACTTAAGAGAGCAAACTTTGAAGATGTTATCTCAAACCTTAGAAAACTCCTTGATATTGATCCTTCTCGGGTTTTTATAAAGTTTGTAAGGAGTATATACAATGATGACAGTCTTCCGTCGTTTTACAACGAGTTTAAGGGGTATAACATTCTGATACAAAGGTGCCAGATGAAAGGCCTTAATCCTGTTGATACAGTGTTGCCTTACAGAATACCTTGCTATAAGATTCAGACAACATTGGTTATACTTCCAGATGGAACATCCACTTTATGCGTAAATGATACGAAGTTGGAAAGGGTTATTGGGAATGTTTTTTCTGAGAATTTGGACACTATCTGTTCTAGTAAAGCAAAAACTCTTAGGGAGCACTTTTGTGGGAAATTCCTAGGAATATGCAAAAACTGCGTTGTTTGGGATCAGTTTGATCTCTAAAATAGTAGGTATGAAAAGTGTAAGTATAATTTATGTGAATTATAAGACAAAGGACATAACCTTAGCATCAATAAAATCTGTCATTGAGAACACGAGAGACATAGATTACGAGATAATACTTGTAGACAACAATTCAGGAGATGGAATAGTGGAGGAAGTTAATAGACTTTTCCCACAGGTTATTACCATTCAGTCAGATACAAACCTAGGATTTGCAGGAGGATGTAATCTCGGAGTTTCTCAATCAAGCGGTAAGTATATTCTGTTTTTAAATACTGACACACTGTTGAAGGAAAACTCTATAAAGGTTGTGTATGATTTTATGGAGAAAAATCCTAATTATGGAGCAGTCGGTGTACTGCTTACTGATGAGGAGGGTAGGGTTGTTCAGTCTTGGGGTGACTTCTTGCCTTTTAGAATAGGTGTAAAGGAGTTTTTACTTAAGCCATTTTTACCTAAAAAGATGAGAGAGAAGCTGAACCATAAGGCAACTGACTATGAAGAGTTTGAAAAAAGTTTCTTTTGCGATAGAGAAGTTGTAGAAGTTGATTACATAATTGGAGCTGATATGTTTGTTAGAAGGGATGTTTTCTATGAAGTTGGTAAATTTGATGAAAGGTTTTTCATGTTCTTTGAAGAAGCTGATTTACAGATTAGAATGAGGAGGAAAAACTACAAAGTTGGAATAATAAGGGGAACAAGGATAATTCATCTAGAAAGTAAGAGTTTTAAGGTTTCCAATGCAAAAAGAACGATGAAAATGGTTTCTTTCTTGAAATATCTTAGGAAGCATTTTCCGGGATACTACGTCCTGTTTAAACCATTTTCACTTATATATGGGTTTGCGAAGCTTATGATGGATGTAGTTTTAGCTAAGGAATATTCCGTAAGTGAGAATATAACATTTATCAAAAGCCTTATTTTTGAGAGTTTTGATTTTGTAAAGAAATAATTCTGGACTTATCTGCTATTTTTATGTCTACTAGTCTTCCATCAACTTCTACATTTGTGAAGACTCCGATTGTTACTCCTTTTAGTGTAAATTTGTCCACGATCATAAATCCTGAGATTTCCTTAAGTCTTACGAAATTGTCCTTTCTGATTCCGAAATCACCAAGCTCGGTGAGGTTGGTTGGAGATATGTTTGTAAATGAGGAGTCGTAGAATATATTAAGTTTTTGTAAGCCTGACAGCTTCTTGTCTGATATGAACATCAAAAGCGAAGGTATATCTAAGCACTCAACATAGTTGGTTAAAAGGTTTGTTTCAAAAGTTTGGAAATTGTGGGTAATCAAAGTCTTTATTTCAGTGCCTTTGTTTTTATCTAATCTGACACTTTGAAGAATCTCTGTGTTGCCCTGTATAAACCTAACATTATGTGAAAGTAGTCTAGGAGTTTCTTTAAGCTCAGATTTTGAGGTAGTAGTTGATATTATTTGGTACTTATGAGGAATGGTGCCTAGAGGTTTTGTTAGAACTTTTGTCTCTAAAATTCTTGGATATTCGCTCCATTCGTAACCTACTGAAGTCAGAAAACGGTATTTCCCGTTTACGGTTATCTCATAATTTAGCGAAAGTATTACAAGATCCTCGGCAAGAGATAGATTAAGAAGGTTTACGAGACAAAAAATCACTAATGTTAGAGTCAACTTTTTCATAGACTAAATTCTCGTAAAACTTTGACGAAATTAAAATTTTTCAAAGAGCATGGTGATGGTAGAGTATGTTATCTGATCGGTTGAATATATCCTAAATATTGCTTCTATATCTTTTTGTTTTAAATCATCTATGAAGAATTTTACAAAATACAAGCCTAAGCCTGCTCCTAATTTACTTTCGCTATCTGTATCAACAAATCCATCAACTATAGTTTCTATGTCGGCTGAGGCTTTTTCTCTGAGTTTTTTTGCTTGTTCTGGAAGAATAGCTACATTGTTGCTTACCTCTACTTTAAAAACTTCTTTAGAAAATTTCCAAGATATCTTTACCCACTTGTCAAACCTTTGGCACAGAGTTATAACCTCATCTCTGTTATTCAGGATCATTTCTGACTCATCAATAGGAATATCTATCCTGTTATCTCTCAAAACACTTAGAAAATTTGACTTTTCTGCATTACCAACCAATTCCATTATTACGCTTGTTATATGCACTATGTCTGCTTTACCTATAAAATCTAGAATCTTATTTGTTATAAACTCTATTAGTCTTCTTTGGTTCAGAGGGCCATAGAGTTTTAGCTCAACTCCCTTTGTATACAGAAGTAACTTTTCTATCTCCAGAATTGTTTTTATGGTTTTTTCGGAAATATTAATGAACATAGTTGGTGTTTCACTTGGATCATACTTATCTCTATACTTAGGTGGTAGCATTGAGTTAAATTTAATGAAGCCCAGCTTGTTCAAGACTATCAAGAACTGATCTTTGGGAGTGCATTTTCTTATGTCTTCAGCAACCTTGTCTATCATATTGGGAATTTTAAACAAAATTTTGCGATTTATTCAAAATTATTGGTAAAAGTCAGCGGTAGTTGAAAAATTTAAAATTTATCATAAAATATAATTATCCTAAGGGCGAAGCGATGAAATGGATAAAATATCAAGGACTAAAGAAAATGAGAAAATACGAGACTAAGTATTATTAAAAAAATTATTTTAAATATATATTCCCCTATTCACGACCAACAGTAATAGAATTTGACGGACTCATACCTCCCCAACATATTCCCGATGAAATCTGGATAACAGATACAACATTCAGGGATGGGCAACAAGGAAGAGATCCATATACCGTTAAACAAATAGTGGATATTTTCAATCTTCTTGTAAAGCTAGACAATAATAGTGGTATCATAAGAGAAACGGAGTTTTTCCTTTATTCATCTAAGGACAAAGAAGCTGCATCAAAGTGTATGGAGGTTAATGCCAAATATCCGAAGATCACCGGATGGGTTAGGGCAACAAGTGAGGATCTTAAAATACCTATAAATATGGGTATACAAAAAACGGGTATTCTAACTTCGGTTTCAGACTATCACATTTACAAAAAACTGAAATTAGACCGCAAAAAGGCAGAAGATATGTACCTTTCAGCGGTAAGGAAGGCTATAGAGCTTGGCTACAAGGAAATCAGGTGCCACTTTGAAGATATAACCAGAGTTGATATTTTTGGATTTGTCCTACCCTTTGCGCAAAAACTTATGAAAATAAGTCAAGAAAGTAAAACGAAGATAACGATAAGGATATGTGACACCATGGGATATGGAGTTCCATTTCCTACTGCATCACTACCTAGAAGTATTCCGAAGATAGTGTATTACCTAAGAGAAGATGCTGGCGTCCCTTCAGAGATGCTAGAAATGCACATGCACAATGACTTCGGAGCTGTTGTTATTAATTCCGTGGTAGGTTGGCTTTATGGAGCATCGTCAGTTAACGCTTCACTACTTGGCACTGGAGAAAGAACAGGAAATGCCCCTCTAGAGCAAATAATATTCTGGTATCATGCTATAAAAGGTAAAACTGGGAATATGAATCTTAAAGTCATAACCGAGATCAAGGAATATTATGAGAAAGAAATAGGAGATAAAATAGATCCCCAAAAGCCGTTTGTAGGAGACTTTTTCAATGTCACTAGAGCAGGAATCCACGCAGATGGACTGATGAAGGATCCAGAAATATACAATATATTTGATACCGAGAAGATCCTAGGCAGAAAACCATTGGTCATAATAACAGATAAATCGGGAACCGCAGGGATAGCTTACTGGATAAATTCCTATTTCAACCTTGAAGGAGAGAAAAGGCTTTCAAAGGACAACCAAGGAGTAAAACTAATCTACCAAGAAGTTATTGATATGTATGAGAAGGGGAAAGTCGGAGCTGTAAGCGTTGAGGAAATGCTCTACCTCGTGAAAAAACACATCCCTGAGATTTCAAGTATTTAAGTAGATGATAAGTATAGTGGGAGTAAATGATATTTCACTAAGTCTTCACAAAAGACTCAAAGACTCAATTTTAGTTGGACCATACAAAGAAAAGCTATCTCCATCTCATAGAAACGAAGGAATAACTTACTTAACTTTACCCTATGTTATACCGAGAGAATGTAAGACTATTGTGGACCTCACCTTCAATACTATAACATCTCTAGTCATAAACGATTTTGCCCTAAAATCAAGCAAAAAACTCATATCAGTTCTACGATATGACAACAATGTCATAGTAAAAAGCATATCAAAAAACAGCTGTGTAAGATGTTTACTTGAAGAGAAAAAGGATCTATCAAACTACCTTGTAATCAACTATCTTGCACCAGATATAGAGACATTACTCAATTTGGTTTTAACCTCCTTAAGCTCAGGGGAAAGTTTCTCAGTTTCGGGTAATGATGTAGTAAAGCTGAATTTCACAAAAGGTTGTAATTCCTGCATTGAAGGTAACTATAAATTCTTGGAAGAAGAATATGGTGAGATTATCAATGAAAACTGTGGAAACAACTCCTCAGGCGTATTTCCAATAGATGACAGAAATATTGATATTCCATTTATTAACAGAATTCTTAGAAAAAGCGGAATAGAGATACTAGAAGAGAATGAGGACTATACAAGCTTTCTCGCAGAAGGGAAAAAGGTGTTCTTGTTTAAAAATGGAAGAGCTATGATCTTTGGGACTAGATCAAAGGAAGAAACTGAATACCTATTCAGAAAATACGTTGGAAACTAGAAAATATAGGGAATATATAGAGAGTTAGATCTAGCTATGAAGATATTTGTTGTCTTACCCTTATCTTCTACCGCAAAGATATCCGATAACATCTTTATCATTGTTAGTCCACGACCTGTAGGTTTCTCAGGATTTAGACTGAAGTTTATTCCGGATATATCAAATCCCTCGCCTTGATCAGATACAATGATATGTAGCCCATTGTTGCTGATCAAGGTTTCAACCTTTATCATTTTGTTTTCATCAAACTTGCTTCCATGTTCTATCGCATTATCAAATACCTCATAAAGCACCGTCTTGGTCTTCCATATATCATCTTCAGAGAAATCTGTCATTTTGCTAAGTAGTAAAGACAGGTAGTTATCAACATTGTTACCTTTTGCTGGTAAAAAGCAAACCTCATGAAAAAAATAAAAATTTTTTCTAAAAATTATGGTTATTCCTCTGTCACCTACTAGTTTCCTAAGATCTTCCAACAGCTTCTGAGAATCGGTGACGTCTGAAATAGAGTAAAACTTCTTTCTAAACTCATTTGAAAGCTTAAAATCTTCAATTAGGATAACTCTTTCAAAGTCTGATACAAAAGTAACATCTCTTTTTCTCTCCCCAAATATTACTTTTCCTTTGGATACAACTATGAAAGAAAAAATACCTGCATTCAGATCTATCCTGATGGAGGAAGAACTAAGATCTACTTCAAATTTAGTTTTACCACTGAATATTAGTGAATTTTTGCTTTCACAAAAGTTTGTGTGGAAACTAGATGTGGTAGTTAACCAACAGTTAAGCTTCTTCAGAGTATTTGAAGTTGGTATTAGGAATATACTAGTTTTGCTCACTTGTGCCCTCTGACTTACAACTTTTTATGTATAGATCCAAGTAGTATACTCCTGAAATAACTACAAAGAACAATACCGCTATTTCTATTTTCCTAACGATTGAAACATAACTGCCTGTTATCATGCTTAGTATTACAGTAGAATAGAAAACGAATAGGAGGAATGTTACTATCTTTCCAATTATCGCAGATCCCCTAATGAATCTGAGGTTTTTGATCATCTTTGTGGAGAAAATTGATATTAGCAGATCTCTGAGAACCACTAGTATAGCGAACATTAGTGAAACTACACCTATTTGTAGGAAAGTTATAGCCAATGCGGTAGAGAGAATTTTGTCACCTAACGGGTCTAAAACCTTTCCCCACTCAGAAACTTGCCCAAAAGTTCTTGCAACTATCCCATCAATTACATCTGAAATGTATGCTACTATAACCAGTATGAGAGCAGGTACGTAGTATTTGCCTCCGGCCCACAATAAGACAACTATAGGAATAGTAAGTAATATTCTTACAAGCGAGATTATGTTAGCTGTGGTGAAAAAATCATTCATATTCCTACTGATGTTTCCTGAAATAATACATGTTTGCCATTACTATAACAATGGTACTCATAAGCAAGACAACATAGTAATTTCCCACAGGGTCCTATCGTTTTTGCGTTAATTTCGGACAAATTTTGCTCCTTAACCAAGTTTGAAGATATATGTTGTTTTAGGTGGTTGAACCTGAAACAACAGCACTCCATACCGCAGATACCAATACTCCCCTTGATCTTGAAAGCTTCTCTTGATGATATCTGTCGCATCTCTATTCTGGTTTTATAAACTCCTGCAAGAGTCTTTACAGTTTCCCTAAAATCTATCCTCTCTTCACTACAGAAGTTCACTATAAGCTTTCTCTTCTCCAGCAAAAAGTAACACCCTACAAAATGAACCTGAGGATGATACTTCTTCAAGATCTCCCTAACCTTTTTATCCTCTCTAAAGTCTCTCTTTCGGTTATTTTCAAACTCCTCAATATCTTTTTCCGATGCTTTAGTCACCCTTTTTACTTCATTACTATCAGAATCCGCACAAACTGAGACAACCCTCCCAATATCTTTGCCGTACTTGGTGTCCACTATAACATAGTCCCCAACTTTTACTGCTTCCTCCTCTCCCACAGAAAACAGAGAAACTGTATTGTCCAAAAACACCTTTACATAAACCAACTTCATACTTCTTGAATTTAAGTATTACAAACAACTCTGCGTTATTTCAACTTCAACTGAAGTTTAGTTAATATAAAATTTCTCTTTGCAACCTCTTCGTCTTCTTTCTACAAATAAAACCTTACCTAACCCACCTGTTGGTATGAACTTGGTCTAATAGCATCAAGTTAAATTGACAAATGAGGTTAATATGTTGATAATTCCTATTGTAGAAGGTGCTTATTTTACCTGAGGGGGTGCCTATGAGTATTAAGGTATCTTCTTCTGCTTTTAAGGATGGAGACTTTATTCCTAGGAAATATACCTGCGACGGAGATGATATTTCACCCGAGATAAGAATAGAGGGAATACCTACTGGTACAAAATCATTGGTTCTGATAAATGATGATCCTGATGCTCCAGTTGGTGTCTGGGATCACTGGATTCTCTACGATATTCCTCCTAACACTAATACAATACCTGAAGGAATTAAACCTGAGAGAGAATTTCCCAATGGTATGAAGCATGGAATCAACAGCTGGGGTAGAGTAGGCTACGGAGGCCCCTGTCCGCCAAGTGGCACACATAGGTATTACTTCAGGGTTTATGCTCTTGACATACAGCTAAATCTACCTCCAGGTGCTACAAAACAGAAAATCCTTAAAGCTATGGAAGGGCATATACTCGCCCAAGGAGAATTGATGGGGAAATATGCAAGAGGGAAGTAAAAGGAACCGAACCTTAGCTATTATAAAGCCTGATGTGGTAGAGAAAAGGAGAGTAGGAGAAATTATTACAATGATTGAGAAAGAATTCCACATCACAGAAATGAAAATGGTAAGAATGACTAAAGATCAGGCAATTGAGTTCTACAAGGAACACGAGGGCAAAGAGTTTTTCAATTCACTTACCGAATTTATGAGCTCAGGACCTATGGTAGCTATGGTAGTTGAGGGGGAAAACGTGGTACAGAGATTTAGGGAATTTGTTGGAGAAACTGATCCAAGAAAGGCTAGAGAAGGAACTATTAGAAAGATTTTCGGCGAAGGACTTCCTAGAAATGCAATTCATGCTTCTGACTCAGAAAAATCCGCTGAAAGAGAAATAGAATTCTTCTTCGGCAACTCTAGGTGATCTTTTGTTCCTTTTTCATTTTCTCAATCACTTTCTCCAAAAGAGTCGTGCTTCCCCTAGAACCAAATACCAAAAGTAATAGCTTTAAATCATCCTCACTCATAATAGAACGCTTTAGCTTATCCTTAAGCTCTTTCTCCTTTTCCTTCTCCATCTCTGCTTTTATGTTTTCTTCCTTTATCTTCTGAGAAACATCCTTTTTCAGTTCTTCTTTGTAATTCTCCTTGGTAAATATCCCCCCCTTATAACCCGTAAACTCATCTATTCTTATTTGTTCGCTCATAAAACCCTCCGTGGTTCTCTTACTTATTTTCGGAGTCACGAAGAAATTAATTCACCTCAACCACATTCAATACATTTCCATGCTTGTCCCTAACAGCCTTGGCATTTAGAGGATCAGAGGTTGCCTGGTCATCCACTATGAAATAGTAATAATGGGTCCCCTTTGGAAGAAAAACTTTTATCCTCCACACACCCCCATACTCTCTTCTCATTTCAAGTTCGTAAGGATTCCAGTGATTAAAACTTCCTACAAGAACAACTTTCTCCGCCTTTATGTCCTTATACCTGAATTCATAGTAACCCTCTCCCAATGCCTTAGGATTACCCTTAAATACTTCTAGGTCGTTTTTAAGCTCAAAAAACGAGAATTTCCCACCAAGTTCATCAGTGCCCACATTAGCATTCAGAGGATCAATCATTACTATGTTGTCTATCAAAAGCTTATACCTATATCTCCCTCTCTTAAGCTCTTTATCATAAACACAATACCACAACTTAGCTCTCTCGTCATAAGACATAGTAATAGGCTTCCATCTCTCACTTTCTAAGAGAATCTTCACGCTCCTAGCTTGGTTAGTTACCACAAAAAGAATATGATCATCCTCTATTATAGGAGATGAAAAAACATTCGTATTCTCAAGTGGGTTTTTAGGCTTCCCAAAGCATGAAATCGGAACTAAGATTAACAATAGCAAGAAGATCCTTTCCATAAGTCCAATATAAACAGATACAATTACACTTTTCAAGTTACAGTTTCAGCGATAGGTAATTACCACCTCTTACAGGAAAAGTTAGCTATATTTCCATAGAAAAACCTACACTTATTGTATCAAAGTCATTAAACCTTACAAACCTACTTTTACCATTCCCCTCAATGTTTACTAAGTTTATAAAAACCTTACTTCCTACGACTGGATAGTAACTTATTTCAACTCCAAATGCATAACCCAAGTTGTCCATAAAGCTTTTCATTATGTCACTCTCTCCAAACTTCTGAAATACATCATCCGTGTTTAGTATCACGAATCCTCCAATTCCTAAAGTACTACTGAAAAATTTTCTCTCAATACTTAGCATTAGGTAATCCTGCGGTTTTTCTTCACTAGAGCCTCTTTCCATTCCAATCCCATGCACAAACTGAAGATTTGCATACCCATCATCAAAGAGTTTCTCAAAACCTATGGCGTATTTAGTGTAAAAGGTCTCAAGATAAACTTCTGAATAGTTGGTAACTACGTAGTTAGTATTGGTAGTGTAACCGCCTGAACCACTGGAAGCAATAGTTAAGATTTCGCTAGATACGCTATAAAACCTTTCCATTTTCTCAGGAATAAATACTCCTATCTCAAACCATCCAACAGCAAAACCAAGGTCCCTTGAAAGATCAAATCCTACCATACTCTCCCTATGGTAATCCATAAAGTAGCGGATTGAATTTACGTAAACTTCAACATCAGGAAGGGAAGAACCATTAGTTTTAACCGTAATAAGGTTAGAAACACATAGGTGCCTAATCAATGGCATATCGTTTTCCCTAGTCACAAATGAGGTGGACAGATCAAATCCCAAAAATCTCGTAGCTACCTTGATGCCAGCAGTAATGTTAGTAATACTCAACAAATCGTCTTGTAAGCTTCCATAAGGTTGAGAGATACCCCTTAGCCTAAAAAAGGGAATTCTCTTACCTATCTCTCCTAGCACCTTATCCGTGATCTCTTCATTATATCTTCTGATAAGTGGTATGCCGAACTTTGCTGAATCCGAAAAAGGTTTGAGTACCAGTTGAACATGGGTTTCATCTAATACTGGGATGAACACCTTTGCATTTAAAGCCCAAGAAGGAAGTTTTTTAGAAAATTCTATCGGTTTGTACAAATCTGAAGGATTGAGAACGTCAGTTGGGTTTATCTTATCAGCCTTGCCCCAGAATATCCTCTGCTTCCCTAGAATCAATGAGATATTATCCAGTATCATTCCATCGATTCTTATGTAACATTCATATAGGTCAAAGAGAGTAGGTTCTTTGTAGACTATTTTACCAAGCTCAGACGAAACGAAAGTTGTATCTTCTGCTGAAACAGAAAACCTCGCAAGAATTGATGAAAAGACAGAGGTATTCTCCGCTAACTTTGAAGAGAAGGAAAACCTTGAGGAGACTTCATTATGCTTGATTTCTCCACTAAGATATCTTATAGAAACCACGGATGAAATATCTATTCCTATTTCTGTAGTGGAAAAACAGATGCTACAAGTTAATGTAAAAAATACAAAAGTGTAAAACCTTTTCATAACTTACCTCTCCAAAAATCTCTGTGTAAATATACCCTTGTTTTCAAGCCCTTGATCAAACTTTACATCCTTAAGGATCACCTCCGTAGAAGTATTAGCAGTTAGAGTAGTCATTTTTATCCTTGAAAGGATGTAGTAATTACCCTTTTTGTCTGTTTCTAAAATTTCAAGAACCTTTTTGATCCTATCCCGCTCATACATTTCAAGTTTTTTTGGAAGGAAAGTGTTCTTACAAACAACCATCAAAACTTTATCATAGCTCCACTCGGAATTTGGCTTTCTTTTGAGAGCTAGAACATAGTTATTTTGGTCCTCCGAAAGAATCTCCGCTTCAAAGTCTTGAGAGTAGTTAAAGCTTCCTATTTCTCTATAAGAAAAGTCAGTTGCTTGAAAGCTTTGGTCTTTAGCACTTCCGTGGATTGCCCTTACTCGCTTGTATGCAGGTAAATATACATACATTTCACCGTTTGGCAGTGAAAGAACTCCTATTCCCTTTATACTCTCAGGAGAAACAAACTTGACAACCCTCTTTTCTTTGCCACTGTTCCATATTCTCATTTCCCTTCTTTCCTTTTCTTTTCCATCTCTGTATAGCACCAGTTCAACAAGACTCTCTCTATCCTTCTCCCTTGAGAGAATCTCTTCCACTCTAGTTAAGACTTCACTCCCAGTTATACAATACACAGTCGCTTCAATGACAAGCAAGGCTACCAAAACTACTACTACTCTAACCATACTATACCCCCTACATCCCCAGAAGCTTAACGGGATAATGTAATACTAAAATTGGATTCTGCGCTTTTCAACTTCTCTAGAACCTCAAAATTTTTGCGTAAACTTCAATAAATTCTGATTTCTGTTAGGTGAGTAGGTAAAATTCTAAACCTTTTGCTTATTCACTTCCTTTGGTTTTTATTCGTTTAATAACAAAATTTCACTCATTAGGTGCTTGTTGAAGAAGGTATTCACCCAGTTCCAATAGGGATTGTGTAGTTAATTTTGCAAAAGGAGATAACTTCGGTTAGAATTATTTTTGACTAATATTTTTTGTGGTTATGCATAAAATAGAAGAGGAGTAGACATGGGTGTAGTAATAGCCAGTTTTGGAGGAGTTTCACCGAGAATACACGAAAGTGTGTATATTTCCGAAAATGTGAGTGTAATTGGAGATGTTGAGATAGGGGAAGGGAGTAGTGTATGGTTTGGAGCGGTCATTAGGGGAGATATAAGTTATGTCAGGATAGGTAAAAATTCAAACATTCAGGATAATGTTGTTATTCACGTAAACTATGACTTACCTACTATTATTGGAAATTACGTTACTGTTGGACATTCTGCGGTGATACACGGTGCTATAATTTCCGATTTTGTGATTATTGGGATGGGAGCAATTGTTCTAGATGGAGCGAAAGTGGGTAGTAATGTTATAGTAGGGGCAGGAACTATAATTCCACCCAGAGTAGAGATACCTAGTGGTGTTATGGTTCTTGGAACCCCAGCAAAGGTTATTAGGGAGCTTTCTCAGATTGAGATAGATCATATCAAGCAAAATGCTAACGATTATGTCCTTTTAGGTAAAGAGATGAAAAGTAAAGTCACATAGGGGGGATTTATGCCTTATGATAAAGAGACTGTTGACAGAGCTAAAAAACTGGGAGTTTTTGAAAGAAGTATAGATGCAGAGGCATTGAAGACTGATGAAAGGGAAAGGCAAAAGCTAGCAGAAAAGCTTAGAAAATACACATCTACTACGCAGTCTCCTGCGATATCTGCCCAAGGAGAGATGGAATTAGTAGAGTTGCCCTTAAGAAGGGAGGAAGTGATTGAGGTTGAACTTTCGCTGTGGGATAGAATAATCATGCTGATAATGTCGCTTCTAGGACTAATGTCCTCACCAGAATACAAGAAGAGTAAAGCTTTGAAAAGACTAGAGCAGAAGCTAAGAAGACAGAAACCTACAATGATAGATCCTTCAAGAGGATATCTTTCAGGAGAGTTTGGTAGGGTTATCATTTCTCTCTATGAGCAAGCAAAGTTGTTAAGAAGTATTTTTGATGTATTCTTGAACAATGAAGATTTCTGGAAAGGAATAGGAGTTGAGAAGTCGTCGTGTGAGTATTTGTTTGAGAAGATTACCGATCTGGAAAATGTTGTTGAGAGTTACAAGGACTTTGAATCTCACCTCAGCAAAATTGTTGAGGTATCTCAAAGTGTTAAGATTGCAGTTAAGGCAGTGGATGAAGAGATAAACAGTATGATTAGGTTGATACCAGACGAGTTGATAAAGAGGGCAGACAACATCTTTAACAACATCGTTAAACTTCGTGAATTTGCTTACTTTGACTTTGAGACAATTGTTAGAAGGTTTACCCAGTTTTCTGAAATCAAAAGGGGAAGAGTAGTTTTTAAGTCTGTGTCTCCACAGGGATTGATAAACCACATAAGGGATATTGAAAGTATATTGTTATCACTTAATGTTGACGATATATACACTGCGCAATATATTAAGGCTATGCTTGAGTATATTGAAAAATACTCAAGTTCGGGAATAGAAAAGCTTGAGGAGATTAAAAATAAATTAGACTCAAACTTTTTTAGTGCTCTAAACGAGAATATTAGGAAGTTGAGCATAGTTGATCTTGTAGCTTATGTGACAAAAGATCCTAGTCACAAGCCGTTTATCATAAAGACGAATTATTCGCTGTTCAAGGAATTTTCTAAAATCTTGTCTGAGAAATACCGAAGGATCGTCATGTTGAGGATGGAAGAGAAGAATAATAAGTTAATAGACAAATACATAACCATGATGTTTGATAAAAATCCTGAGCTTAGTGAGTACGGAATATATTCTTCCAGTGTCAGTGCCTTATTCTCTAGATATGGCTTGCCTCCACTTCTATACACAAAACCTTTGGCAATATCTTCATATTTCATTAAAAATGTTTGGGATACTAGTTTGAAAGATACGATAACTACCTTGGTTGTCAGTGGCGTATTTTCTGAGAAACAACTACAAAAGACACTATATGACCTTATTTCAAAGGTTGAGCCAGTCAAGAGTAAAATGAACGATTTTGTGAAGGCTGTTGAGCAAGGGGGGGAATATTACATACTGCTTTCAAGGTTTATCTCAAATCCTTCGCTTCTGACAAATGAAAGTAACAAAAAAGTCGTGGAAAGAAAAATAACGATAATGAATAGTTTGTGCTTTGAGTTTTTGAATGCTTTCAAAGATATATTTAAGGGAATGTATAAAATTCTTTCATACATAGTTGAGGATGTTTATGCTCCGTTTCCGAGAACTGTTGTCAATATTCATAAAATAGGTGGTGTGAGTAGTAAAGATTTTATTGACAGGCTAGAGAAGTCCGTTGAGAAGTTGAATGCACTTTCTTCACTTATAACGCTTTTTGTTGAGGAGTGATTGTGAAATGAGGTTGCCTTTTAGAGAAATGTTATCGGAAGACATAATAGGTTTTTCTGAGGTGGACGATATTCAAGACTTTCTTAACCAAGATATATCTCTCGTAGAGGAGGACATTGAGTGTGTTGATGACTCTCAATTTAAGGAATCTAAGTTCAGACCTGAAGAAGTGATATTTTTTGATGGTACTGCTAGACTTGATTATCTTGCGAGAACCAAATCCTCTGTCATAGGTTTCATGACTTTTGCACTTGGGCATGTAAGAGCTTGTCTTGGAAAGCCTATAGAACTTAGTAAGTCTGCGAAATTTAAGATAGTAAGAAAGGTTATTATTCCCCAGAACATCCTGAAATCCAATAATTTGGATTATAACAAAATTATTTTTTCAAAAGAAGTTGCTTACGATATTTGCAAATACCCAACTAATATACCGAGAGTTAGCGATTTGTGGAATGATGTTGTTCTGAGTGAGATTATGCCGGATTTAGAACTACATTATGTCGAGGATAACATCTTAGAACCACATTATGTCGGTGATAAAATCATAAAAACCCTCGTTAACGGGACCATTTTAGTGAAAGATGGGAGAATAGATAAGCTATTTTCACCAAAGCGAAGCATTTTTGGACATGTGGAGACATTTGACATACCTAAGCGAAGCATTTTTGGACATGTGAAGACATTTAACATACCTAAGCGTATTCTAGACGACCCTAATCTAAGAGAAGGGGGATTGAGATCTAGGGTGTATAAGTTGAGAGGCAACAATTCATACAACGTGTATAGCTGTTACATCAACTTAAACTCTAGTAGAAGGAGTAGATTGATTAAAGGGGGTGTCTTCAGTTACTCTAGGGTAGATATAGCATCTGAGAGAGTTGATGATGATCTTGTTGATAGGTTCAACTTTATTTCAAAATACCTAGTTGAACTTACTTCGGTGTTTTCGGATAGTGCTAGATTCCCCCAGAATATTCCTATCGTAGAGAGACTTGAGAACTTTTTGAGAAAATTGTCAGGTGATAGAAGTATCATAAAGCATATTATAGCTGAGAAGATTTCTCTAAATGAAGTGATAGACTTTTCCTAGCTTACTCGTTAGAGAGAAATCTTAGGCAAACACTTCCGGGGTAACTCTTCTCCACAAGTTTAAGATACTCTATTAGGGAGGAGATTAATGGTGATGTATCTCTCTCTTTAGGTATTTCAATTAGCCCTTTTCCAGAAGATAGTTCAAACTTACCTTTTTTTCCAAGATTATTGAACAAGTGAACGATGAGAAATTGGACTACCCCAGATATACCTGCGCAAACAATGTCTTCGCCTTTCTTTCCGTAACCAGAGTGTCCGGTTAATTCTATTTTTACACTACCCGAGCTTTCTGAAATGTTTACTTCTATCATAGCAAGTATTATTTACGATTGACTTCTTTATTTTCTCATCTTTGAATTTAGTTAATCTTTGCTTCTACATCAACTTTAGTATTAAGTTTTTTCGTAGTGAAGATACTTATTTTATGGAGTATGAAACGAAAATATTTTGTGAGAAATGTTGGCTCTAGGTGGTTTTTCTTTGAAATTCACGTGGGGTCTCCTATATTATAGTTAGGAGTAGAGTATGGTAATGAGGTTGAGCAATACAAAGTTGGGAAATAGAGGGAAGATAGTGAAGATAGAGGGGAATGATGAATTTAAGAAGAGGCTTTTGAGTATGGGTTTTTTTGAGGGAGAGGAGGTTTTAGTAGAGAATATTTCTCTTTTTGGCTCACCGATCATAGTGAATGTTAGGTCTACGAAGTTAGCATTGAGAAAGGAAGAAGCTGAGAGGGTAGTAGTAGATGTTTCTTAGAAATGTTTCCATCCTTTGTATTCCTTTTCGTCAATTCTTTCTTCAAAGTAGAAAAGTTCTAATTTACCAGGATTTTCAGTTATTTCTCCTATTTCTGTAAGTTTGACATTAAGCTCCTTGGATATGTTGAGAACTTTTTCCTTTAGGTTGTAAGGTACAGTAAATACGAGTTCATAATCTTCTCCGCCCGAAAGTGGGTATTTAAAGAATCCTACCAAACTGCTGTAGCGTTTTTCTCTGGAGATGTAGACGCTGTATTCGGAACTAATGGGTACTTTTTCTAGAGATATCTTTGCTCCTACTCCGGAGGAGTTTAGAATGTGTTCTATATCTTGCAGTAGCCCGTCGCTGATATCTATACAAGAGGTTGCTATTCCAACGAGTCTTTTACCTAGTTCTATTCGTGGTGTAGGAGAAATATGTTTTGAGACCAAGTATGATTCTACCTCACTAAGGTAAGGACCTTTCCCTTTCTTTAGGAGTATTTCAAGTCCTAAGGAGGAGTCACCGACAAATCCACTGACGAATATCAGATCTCCTTTTTTGGCTCCACTCCTAGTAAGTGGAACATCGGAGCAGTTTCCAAACAAGGTAACAGTTATTGTTAAGTCTCTACCTTTTGATATATTACCCCCTCCTATGTATACACCATAGTTTGAGAAGGTGTCAACTAGGCCTCTGTATATGTCTAGTATTACTTCAAGCTCAGTAGAAGGAGGTACGATGAGTGATATCAGTGCATAAAGAGGATTACCTCCCATAGAAGCAATATCGCTAAGGTTTGATATTGCACTTTTGACTCCAATGTCATATGGTGAAAATCTCTCGCTTAGAAAGTGTATTCCATCTACCATTGTATCAGTAGTTGCTAGGGCTTTGCCGTTGAAGCCAAATACAAAACAGTCATCACCGTTTGGTATTATCACCTCTCTGGGTATTCCGCTAACCTCTGTTATCTCTCTTATATACTGGATGATCTCAAATTCGCTCACTCTCATTAACTACTCCTTTATGAAATAGTTTCTTAGAGCGCCAATTCCTTCTATCTCAATTACTACTTCGTCTCCATTCTTCATCTCTCCAACCCCAGGAGGAGTTCCAGTCGCAATTACATCACCTGGCAACAAAGTCATTATCTTTGAAACAAAGCTTATGATTTCCTCAACTCCAAATATCATATTAGATGTTGTAGAATCTTGTTTTATTGTTCCGTTTAAGTATGCTTTTATACTGATCTCCTTCCAGTCAGCTTCAGTTTCTATCCAAGGACCTATGGGACAAAAGGTATCAAAAGATTTTGCTCTAGTCCATTGACCATCCTTATTTTGGAAATATCTTTCGGTAACGTCATTTAGGCATGTATATCCTAGAATGTATTCTTTAGCTTCACTTGGGGAGATGTTTTTACAAACTCTGGAAATGACAACCGCAAGTTCTGCTTCGTAGTCAACCCTTTTGCAAAAGCTTGGTGCGATTATTGTGTCATTGTGACCTATAACGGTAGTAGCAGGCTTAAGAAAAATAACAGGTTCTTCGGGTATTGGCATTTTCAACTCTTCAGCATGATCTCTATAATTAAGACCAACACATACGACTTTGGTTGGAATAACTGGGGGTAGGATGTCTACTTCTTCTATCTTGAAACTTTTCTCTTCTAGTTCAAAGTCTCCAAAAATACTTCCTTTTATAGGAATAACTATTCCATTTTCTGTATCAAAGACTCCCCAGATCGGTTTGTTCTCTTTTTCAAAACGGCCAATCTTCATAATTATTAAGGTAAATATAAGAATGCATATCTTTCAAATTAAAAGAAAAGCATCCAATGAATTCCAAAATTTAACAATTAGGTCTTTACCTTTCTTGCAGTCTTTGTTGGAACTAGGTAAATACTCTTCTTAATAAACGCTTAAGGGACTCGGTATAAAGTGAAGTTTCGGACTGATAGACACTATCTAGAATCAATATGCAAAAAGTTTGGAATCCTGCTCACTTTGAAATTTGAATTTATTGACAAAGTATTTTATAGCTTTCAAAGCTTGCAATTAATTATGGTTCCTATTGGGATGAGTCATTATTTTCTCAATAACACTAGAAACTAAGGTTAAGTAGTATCTTGTAGTTGGTTAGTATTGCCTAGGAAGGATGAAACAAGAGGGTTGGAATTTTGCCAGCTAGCTTAGTAGAAATTAGGCTTTGTTGATCATCATTTGACTATTTTGCTTATTATCTTTCTTATTTTTGATGCTTCTTCAAAGTTTTCTCTTATTACCTCAGCTCTCATTTTACTAGATAAGTAATCTTTTAATTTATCACGAATGTATATGGCTCTGTAAACTCTGGGAATTCTTCCTTCGAATCTTGCAGGTTTATGTTTTAGTCTATCTTTGAAGTATTCAAGGCATCCTATACATCCCAGATGTGAGCTTTCAATTATTTCCTCTAAAGTTGAGCCACAATAGGGACAACTCAAATCTACTTTTTTCATATCTATACCCTCTCGTTGATCAGCTTTATTGTCGTCAAAGTTGTTGGCTTTGCTAAATGAAAAAACGTTTTCTATATTTTCAAAGGAGAAAGTTTCTTCCTCAAGTTCGTTATTCTCAACGTCGCTGTATTCTTTTTCACCAATGGTATTTTTGTTTATCAAGCTCATAATCTCGTTGACGAGTTTTTCCACATTGTAAATACTGAATCCAAATTTGCTTATGCATTCAGAGCATAAATAAACATCTGTCTTTTTACCGTTGTAGAGGATTGAAACGCCTATTACACTTTCGTTAATACCACATATGGAACAGAGCATAACTTTTTCCCTACTTTCTACAATAATATAATAACATATTTTCCTCTAATTTACAACAGTTTTTTCCTTGAGGTTAGTTTAAGCTTTGATTAACCTTGTACATTGCTATCTTAACTTTGACATATACCCTAGATATCCTCAAACTTCCCGAGAGGGTGGTTACGAGGACAACTTCCGCTATCTTCTTCCTGAGCTTTGATGGAAGGTCATGTAGAAAGTTTTTGATAAAGTGATTTATAGTTTTTCTGTGGTTCATATATCCCTCCTTTTGCCTTTATTTTACGATGCAAGAGGAGGTTATTTCACTTTAATTTTTACCAAACTCTGCTACAAACTTCAGGTCCTAGATTATTGAAACTCTTCTTAAGGAGTTTTATAATAGTTT
>JBCNVF010000124.1 GCA_039630355.1 Brevinematia bacterium | reverse complement strand
AAAGACAACGAAATGATATCCTCAACCGCTAAAGGTAGGGTTACTGTTGTAAAATAGTAAACTATAAACGAATTCTATGAAAAGGACGATATTACTGGTTATTATCTATAGCATTGCTATGGCAACAGTAAAAGGAATGCCTTTTGAGTTTAGAGAAACTAACCTTTCCTTTGTAAGTAACCTTCTCCAAAGCGTTTATAAAAATGTTTATTTGGGAAATCTTGAGGTAAGATCCTCATTCATTAAGAGTTTTGTTGAGGAAAACTGGAATCTTAAAAAATTCTCCTCCTATCTTGCTTTATCAAACTCTTCAATGTACTTTCAAATCATCTCAGACAAAACAAACATCACCCTAAAAAGACTACCCATACCACTAGTAGAGGGAATAGAACTATTTTTCTCACTCACTAACGAAGGATATCTACGAAATTTCAGAAAATTTGGTATAGCTGATTACGGAAATACAAAAATCCTAAATCTAGCATACAGTGAAAATGCCCACATTATAGCATACATCTCGGATAACTTTATACAAAGACTTGACTACTGGATAAAGGAAGGCAAAGAAAACATCATGGTTTGGTCTTACCTCTGTGCCTACTCCACAAGCAAGACAAATGATAAGGTTTTCCTAAGTAGTATCTTACTAAACATCCAAGCAAAAGAATTCTACAAGTTTGACTTCAACATCTACTAAGCCATATTATTAGCTCCAGACTCCAAAATTTATAATTAGGATGTAGTCTTTCTTTTTACTACTCTCGCAGTCCCTGTCGGGACTGGTGAATGTTTTCTTGATAATCACCCATTAGCTTCCCTGTCCCTTTTCTTGAACTGTGAGCAAGAGCCTGATTAAAATTATAGCTCTGGAGGTAGTTATGAGAAGGTATCTAATCGCTGGAAACTGGAAGATGAACAAACTCGTTTCTGAAGCAGTTGAACTTGCGAAAGGACTAGTAGGAAATGTTAAGGATGTAAGTGATAGAGACATTTTAATCTGTCCCCCCTTTACAGCACTATATGCCACTTATGAAGTTGTGAAAAATACTAATGTCAAACTTGGAGCCCAAGATGTCTTTTACGAAGACAAAGGAGCATACACTGGGGAAATATCTCCAATGATGTTAAAAGACGTAGGGTGCGAGTATGTAATAGTTGGTCACAGTGAGAGAAGGCACATAATAAAAGAAACTGATGAAGTAATAAACAAGAAGGTAAAATCTGCGTTAAAGCATGGACTTAAAGTAATACTATGTGTAGGAGAACTGCTTGAGGAGAGAGAAGAAGGGAAAACAATAGATGTGGTAAAGGAACAGACAGTTAGGGGGTTAGCTGGAGTTTCTAACGATGATATTAGGAATGTAGTTATTGCCTACGAACCTGTGTGGGCAATAGGAACTGGGAAAACTGCAAAGCCTGAGGATGCTCAGGAAGTTCAGTCTTTTATAAGAAAGCTTATCTCAGAGCTATATTCAAACGAAGTTGCTGAAAATATGGTAATACAATATGGTGGAAGCGTAAGAGCTGACAACATTGACGATCTTATGGCCATGCCAGACATTGACGGAGTATTAGTTGGTGGAGCATCCTTAAACCTTGAAGAGTTCACAAGAATTGTCAAGTTTATTAGGAAGCAATAAGAAACAAAGGCCTTTAAGTAGAGATCTTTGCAATAAACTCCTTTGCCTTCTGCGATACTTCGTCAAACGGAGGAGTAGAAGCTACCTTCCTTAGCGTCACAAAAGCGTTATCCTTGTCACCCTTTTCTATTAATACCACAGCCATGTTGAACATATATACCTTAATGTTTTTGGAATTTGAAAAATTGGAAAGAAGTTCTTTGTAGGTACTTATTGCTTCATCGTAATTTTTAAGCCTAGTCAAACATTTAGCCTTAAGGTTTAATGCTTTCTCCAAAAGATCTACGCTTGGTATTTCTTTGACGACAAAGATCTTTTCCAATATTTTCAGTGCTTCTGTAAAATTTCCACGATTGAAATTGTTTTCAGCCAAAGACAAAGCATTAAGAATGCTAGAAACCGTACCATTAACCTGGATTTCATTGTGAGACATCTGCGGTAGTGAGGTAGCAATAGAACTTTCATCAATTGGGGTAAACTTATCTAATACTCCCGTATCCAGTGCTTTTTTAGCTATCTGTATTCGCCTCTTAGCCTCACCTACCAAATCCGAATCAGGATATACTTTAAGAAATCTCTCAAATGACTGAATAGCTTGTTTGTATCTCTTGTTGGTGAGAAGATATTCTCCTATTTTGAACATTCCTAAATCAGATCTCACAACAATATTATTTGATAAGAGGCTGTTAACTTTTATTCCTATATTTCTCAATTGGTTACTCAAAGCCTTGAGAGTTTTAAACAAGATCTCAGGTTTTGATGATATAAAGCTCTCAAATTCCTTAACATCAAAAGATATAACCTCAGAGGTCTCAGCAGATATTGCTGTTTCACCTCTTGGAGCAGAGATTATTGCTGATTTTAATCCAAATATTTCTCCAGGTCTTATTACCTTTGATACCTCTTCATTAGTATCCTCAGAAATATATTTCAAAATAACTTTACCTGATCTCAGCAAGAAGACCTCACTTCCTATATCCTTGTCAAAGTAAATGATAGATCCCTCATTGAACTTTTTCACACTTGGCATGATTTTAGGGGAAGGAGCTATAAAGCTCCTAAAAACCACGCATAAGATCAGCTTATCACGTATTCTGTTTCTGCATCAAACACTATCAACTTTTCTAGATCAACAACAACTTCTCTCTTTTCACCCAACTTGACACGAATGAAAGGATCAAATCTAGCGATAAATGGGTGTTTTTCGGTAGCAAAGTATACATACTGTTCTGCTCCGAGAATTTCCGTAATCTCAACATTAGCGGATATTACATTTTCGCTAACAGAACCCGTGTATGAGCCACGGTCGTACAGATACTCTGGCCTTATACCCATAATCACTTTTCTTCCAACATATTCGGAAATATTCTTAAATCTTCCCTTTGGAAGCAATATTCTGAATGAACCTTCGTTGAGGTAGTAATTGTCACCAGCTTGTTCAACAACAACCTCTAGGAAATTCATCGGAGGGCTACCGATAAATCCAGCAACAAACTTATTGACAGGCGATGCGTAAACCTCAAGTGGAGACCCTACCTGTTGTATCTTACCATCCTTCATAACAACAATCCTTGTGCCCAGAGTCATTGCTTCAACCTGGTCATGAGTAACATAGACAGTTGTAACTCCAAGCCTAGCATGCAATTTGCTAATCTCTGCTCTCATCTGCACTCTAAGCTTAGCATCGAGGTTTGAGAGAGGTTCATCAAACAAGAAAACCTTTGGCTTTCTAACAATAGCTCTACCTAACGCAACTCTCTGTCTCTGTCCACCAGAAAGTTGTTTAGGCTTTCTATCAAGTAGTGCTTGTAATCCTAGTATTTCCGCTGCTTCCTTGACTCTCTTGTCAATTTCTTCCTGCGGCACCTTCCTAAGCTTTAAGCCAAATGCCATATTTTTGTAGACAGTCATATGTGGATAAAGAGCATAATTTTGGAACACCATAGCAATATCCCTATCCTTAGGAGGTATATTGTTCACCAAAACATTATCAATCCATAATTCTCCTTCAGATATATCCTCAAGTCCCGCTATCATCCTAAGAGTAGTAGTTTTTCCACATCCCGACGGCCCAACAATAACAATAAACTCACCATCATCTATCTCCAAATTGAAATCATCAACAGCCCTTACACCATTATCAAAAACCTTAGAAACATGCTTGAGAATGACCTTAGCCATAGTATCCTCCTTTCATCATGCTTTATTGTAAATGATAGAAATCAATTTGTAAAGAATATTTTTTAAGTCCTTTCTACAAACAACGATATCAACGAAACCGTGCTCTTTCACAAATTCAGCTCTCTGGAACCCCTCAGGTAATTTTTCCCTTATAGTTTGCTCAATCACTCTAGGACCTGCAAACCCAATAAGCGCCCCAGGCTCAGAAATTATAACATCCCCAAGCATAGCAAAACTTGCAGTAACCCCCCCAGTTGTAGGATCTGTAAGCACAGAAATATAAAATCCTCCTTTTTCCTTATACTCCCTCAAAGCTGAAGAAGTCTTCACCATCTGCATAAGAGATAAAATACCTTCATGCATTCTAGCACCACCCGAGGCAGAAAAGATAACTAAAGGTAGTTTGTGTTTTGTAGCATACTCTACCGCTCTTGTAACTTTCTCACCTACCACACTACCCATACTACCCCCAAGGAATTCAAAATCCATCACCGCTATCTCAACAGGAATCCCGTATATCTCGCATGTGCCAGTAATCACCGCTTCATTCAATTCTTTGTCATTCATAGTTCTTCTTATTTTGTCCTTGTAATATTCCTTCCCATCAAAAAACTCCAACGGATCGGAAGAGACTATGTCTGCAAATTGCTCCTTAAAAGAATCTTTGTCTGCAATCAACTCTATTCTCCTCTTAGCACCAACTCTAAAATGGTAATTACAGTTTACACAAACATTTAAGTTTTCCTCAAAATCAGACTTATACATCATGTAATTACACTCTGGACACTTTACCCACAAATTCTTTTCCTCTGCCATACTCGCTATATTATAAAAGATAGCCTTCACAATTTTTCCACTCCCTAGCCTCCATTTAAAAACTAAGCAAACCTTTTCACAAAACAGAATGCACTCACCACTACTTAGAACCAAAGAACATTTTATGCTCCACTATCTTCAACCGAATCTTATTGCAAACGTGTGTGGAGTATATTATAATTCTATTGAAAAGGAGGAGGTAAAAATGAAGTATTTAAGCATTGATAACATAGAGATGACTTTCGGTGCAAAGTGGAGTCTAGCTTATACTACCGTTGATGTTGATATTAAAGACATTGTCAATAGAGTCAAAAAGATTGACCCTAGAGTAGAAGTTTTCGGATGTAGCTCTTTCCAAGGAGTGTTTACTCCATATGGATTCATGAGAGGAACACATTTTCTAGCCTCTTACTCTGAAGATGGCATAGAAGCAGTACCCGTAGTTTACAACTGTTCACCAACAAATGCAAAAGCAGAAACACTAAAGGCATCTAAGGAAATATTTGATAAAATTGGCACTCCAGATGTTGTATTAATGCACGCTGTACCAGGGTTTGAGGAAAAAATTGTAGAAGGCGTAGATGAGTTTTTCCAAGGTCAAACTAGAATATACGGAGGTAGTGCAGCTGATGACAATATATCAGGCAAATGGTTCGTTTTCCACAATGACAAAGTTACAAACGAAGGAGTTCTCCTTATTGGTTTCAAAAGCCCTAGGAAAATATACGGTGCATTCCTTAGTGGATATCTACCAACCACCAAAAAGGGGATAGTCACAAAAGCAGAAGGAAGAACTATCTACGAGATAGATGGTAAACCTGCAGCTATGGTTTACAACGAATGGTTAGATGGGGCTATTTCGGAATATCTTGAAAAAGGAGGAGTGATTCTGGCACAAACAACACTCAAACCAATAGGTAGAATTATTGGTGAAATCATGGGAATCAAAAACTATTTGCTCTCACATCCACATTCTGTTATTCCTGAAAACAAGGCAATGACCCTATTTACAGAGTTTAAAGAAGGAGACGAAATAATCCTCATGACAGGTTATAGGAGTGCTCTGATTGATAGAGCAAAACAGGTAGTGGAGAGAGCTTTAGGAATGGATAAAGACAGAGTAACTCCTCTAGGAGCTATACTAATCTACTGTGGAGGGTGCGTAGGTGCTATAATTGAAGACATACAGCAAGTAGTAGAATCCTATAAATCAATTCTAGGTAAAGCACCTTTCATTGGCGCTGCAACGTTCGGCGAACAAGGTTGTTTCCTACTAAAAGAGAATCAGAGAGCAAACAAGCACGGAAACCTCATGGCAGATAATATTATATTCGGATAGTTTGCACACACTCATCCATCTTCACCGCAAAATAAAGTTTCTCAAGAAACTCTCTCGTCTTCTCCTTGATCATGGTATCACCATACTGACCAACAAGTAGTATGCGACCTTTCAAAAACATCCTAACCACGTTCTTAAGAGTTCCTACAGTTCTTGCTAGAAAATCCTCAAGCACTACATTGTTTCTCCTTCTAAGGTTCTCTGAAAAAAGAAAATAGGCGGCAATACCTGTAAGATTAACAGCATAATATATCTTTGAATAGTTCAACATCGGAATAATATCGCTAACAACTTTTACAAAATCATCAGAATCCTTACCTAAAGCATGATCTAACATTAACTTCGTAGTTCCCTCCAAAAACTCTATACGCTCCTTAAGAAAGTGTTCCTCCCTCTTTGAAAGAGATAGCACATCATCAACTAAAAGATCAAAACCTCTTCGTGACATAAAATTGGAAAACTTGCTTATTATCCTATCATCTACGCCAACCAACGACTTTGCAAGAGTTGTCCTATCTACATATTTAAGCACATCTCCCAACTTCCCGAGCTTATCTATTTCCTCAACTATGACCGATATCACCTTTGGTGAAGTTCTTGGAATAAAGAACGAATTCATAATATTTTCCCTAATCATTCGGATATGTTGCGATGAAGTTAAATTCTGCCCATCTTCCCTAATTATCCTGTTTATCTCCAAAGCTGTAAATAACATTGTTGCCTCTATCCATTCCTTGTCACTGGAAAGGAAACCTTCCTTGCCTTTTACTATCAAATTTACCTTTTCTTTCGCACCTTTGGAAATATTTGACCTTATCCTATCACCAGACTTTTTAAGTGCAAAAATTAGTGTTGAGATCTCCTCCTCACTAAAACGTGATACAAGCTTTGAAAGTACAAACTGCAAACTCACATCATCAAGAATACTGAAAAAATCATCAATATTCCACGGTATACCCGATAACCTATAAAACATCTCATCAATTAGCCTAGATATAATCTCTGAAAATTTCAAAACATCACTGACATTAATATTGATATTCAAATTTGTTCCTTGAAACATAGGACTAGTAACCTTCTCTAGAAAACTTGCCTGAAAAACTAGCTTACTCCCCTTAAAGTATACAACCACTAGCAACCTGTCTGAACTGATAAGGGAACTCTCTATCCGCTTTTTATACACTTCCAATTTAGATTTTGTAGAGGAAAATATTTCTACCACATCATGCCTCACAATCTTTCTAAAATCATAAGAGTCACTACCCCGCATCACTGGCATTATGAAAGACTCACCAAGTTCAGAAAACTTTATTACATAAAACCAAATAGTTTTTTAATTAGCTATGCCTTTTCAAACCTCAACGAAGAATCAGTGAT
>JBCNVF010000123.1 GCA_039630355.1 Brevinematia bacterium | reverse complement strand
CTAGCTAGTGTGTATGAAAGTAGAAAACAGATTCTTGAAGCTATTGAGCAGTGGGAGAGAATAGCACAGTATAGACCTAATTACTTAGATGTTCAGGAAAAGCTAACTAGATACAGTGATCTTAGAATGGACGATAAACTGAAGGATTTTGTGACATGTTCTACCTCAACATTTGAAATCTTATCTCAGAAGATATTATCTGCAATGGAATATGATGTTATTGATAGTAAGATCGTCAGCGATAATGTGGTACACCTAGTAGCACTTGAGAGGTCTGGTAAATGGGGAGCAGTGAGGCAAGGAAAAGTTTTTGTGGTAGTTGTGCGTAGTGGGGAAGCTGTTGACGATGATGTGCTTTCATTCATTGTTGATAAGGTTAAGGCAATTCACGGAGTGAAGGGGATATGTATAACTACATCTAAGTTTACTCCCAAGGCAATAAGATACTCTGAAAATAGACCGGTTGTGCTCGTGGATAGGAGTGAACTTACCAAAATACTTAAGAAGATATAATGAAATACAAGGTAGTGGTTAGATCCTCTTTCTCTTCTTTCCATAGCGTGAAACTGCCAGACAATAGGTGGGAGAATCTACACAAGCATAAGTATAAAGTTGAGGTTTGCGTAAGTGGTGTTACTCTTGATGAAAATGGAATGCTTGTGGATTTCCTTGAGCTTGAAAAGGAACTTAACAAAGTGGTGTCAAAGCTTGATAATACTAACCTTAATGAGAATCCTGTTTTGATGGGAGTTGTGCCTACCGCTGAGAATGTAGCAAGCTTTATATTTAACGAACTTACCAAAAATACTAGCTACACTGTGGAATATGTTAAGTTAGAGGAGACTGAAAATTTTTCGGTGATGGTTAGCTCAGAGTAATTTCTTCTCCTTTAGCCACTTTATCGTTTCTTCTACTCCAGTTTCTAGGTTGTATTCATACTTCATACCTGTGTCTCTGATGAGGTTTTCTGAGGAACATACCCAACTGTTTTTCAGTTCGTTGACTTTCTCCAGATTAAACATGATTGGATGATTGGTTATTCTAGAAAACAACGTTGTGAATACAGAGAAGAAGTATAGTAGTGACACTGGTGTTGGTATTCTGAGGACAAATTTTTTGCCAAGAGCTTTTTCTATTAGTTTATAGAAGTCTGAAAGATACACAACTTCCGGATGGGCTGAGAAATACTTTTTGCCTATTGTAGTTTCGGAAGTCATAGCCAGGAGTATACTTTTTGCTAAGTCTTTTACATAAACCATGCTTAGTTTTGTTTTTCCACCCTTTACTAGCAGTTCTACCCCTAGGTTTATCATCTTGTATATCGGCAGGAACTCTTTATCGTAAGGTCCGTAGACGGAGCAGGGTCTTATTATAGTTATTGGAAGCTTTGAGAGATTTTCTTCTAGAAACTTCTCTGATGCCAGTTTTGATTTGCCGTAGGAAGTAACTGGTGAAGGTGGAAAGCCTTCAGAGATCGGTTCGGTTGACGGGGCACTTGCTGCCTGCGAACTTATAAATACAAATCTTTTGATATTAGGATTGAATCTCAGAGTAGCATTGAACAGGTTTATCGTTCCTTGGGTGTTCACTAGATAGTAGTGTTTTGAAGATACTGCTTTTACCACTCCTGCTGCGTGGATTATATAATCTACATCCTTTACAGCTTCTTCCAGAGAAGAGGGAATCGTTACTTCTCCATACACTAGTTTTACTTTATCCTTGATTTCGTCAACTTTGCTTGTTTTTCTCACAAGACATTTTATTTCAAAACCTTCTTTGTGTAGAAGTTCAACAAGATGATGTCCTATAAAGCCACTTGCACCAGTTATTAGTATTCTCATGGATTTTGAGATTAAAGTGTAATGTATCCAAACCTTTAGATTCAATCTGAGATCTGGCGAAAGCTAAGATCTGGAGATTGGTAAGTGGTTAGTTTTCTTACGATCAGGGACGAGTGTTTGAGCTCTCTAGAGGATAACTAAGCTTTTATACAAAGATTTTTGATGGGAATTTAGTTGAAAGCTTTTTTAGTTTCTTTGATAATCAATTCAAATTAAACAGGGAGGTACATATGGAAGGTAAAATAACCCTGCCCCAGTTTGGTCAGGTTGAATGGGGGATACTATTCTTCGTATTGGCTAGCTCTATAATAGCTCTGATATACGGACTATTCCTAGTCAGGTATGTTCTTAGGACGAAAGTTGATGATAAAAAAATGCTGGAAGTTTCCTTAGCTATAGAAGAAGGTGCGATGGCGTATCTGAGAAGGCAGTTTAACACAATGATCTGGTTCATCATAGCGCTGATGGTGATTCTATTTTTCATGTATAGAACAGTATACACTGACATAAGGCTTCCCTTGGGTATAGCAATAGCGTTTTTAATGGGAGTATTTGCTTCCTACGGAGCAGGTTTTGTTGGGATGTGGCTTTCGGTTAAAGCTAATGTGAGAACTGCTTACACAGCTCTTACAAAGAGTTTCTCCGATTCCTTAAAAATCTCATTTAGAGCTGGAGCTGTTTCCGGAATGTTCACTCTAGGTTTTGGGTTACTTGGTGCTACGATAATATTTATGGCTTTCCGAGAGGAAGCGATGAAAGTTTTGGTTGGATTTGGATTTGGTGCAGCACTTGCAGCGTTGTTTATGAGGGTAGGTGGAGGAATATATACAAAAGCAGCGGATGTCGGAGCAGACTTAGTTGGCAAGGTAGAAAAGGGAATTCCGGAAGATGACCCAAGGAATGCAGCAACAATTGCGGATAACGTTGGAGATAATGTTGGAGACTGCGCAGGAATGACAGCAGATGTGTTTGAGTCTTATGAGGTTACTCTTGTAGCTGCTATCATTCTAGCAGCAGCAACTCTTCTTGATCCAGTCTTTACCCAAACATATGGTCAGAACTCTGAATTGTTTGCACTTAAGCTAATAATGTTTCCTTTAATCCTTAGGGCCATAGGAGTGTTTTCATCAATGGTCGGCATATGGAGTGTGAGAATGAAAGAAGAAGAGCAAGATCCAATGAGGGGAATAACGAGAGGATATATAATTTCAGCATTATTGTCTATACTAGGATTTGCGGTAGTCATCTATTTTTACTTAGTTGATCCAAATACTGGGAAGCCTGACTTTAGGTTCCTAATTCCACCCTCAATCGGCATCTTGCTAGCTGTTGTTACTATGTGGCTCACTGATCATTTCACACATCCGGATAAGAAGCCAGCAACTGAGGTTTCGTACTCTAGTAAGACTGGTCCAGCAACAGTAATACTTACTGGAATGGGAGTAGGACTTGAGTCTACCGTTTGGGCTATCGTGGTGATAGCAGGCACAATCGGTGGAGCACTGCTTGTGTTTCCAGAAAGTCTCTCACTTGCAGCATACAGTATAGCTTTGACAGGCCTAGGGCTACTAACAACAACTGGCTACATATTAGCGATGGATACATATGGACCTATAACAGACAATGCTCACGGAATATTTGAAATGTCAGGAGTAAAAGATCAAAAAGCAAGTAGAGTTCTTGATAGAATGGACGCTATAGGTAATACCACAAAAGCTCTAACGAAGGGACTGGCTATCGCAACTGCGGTTATTGCTGCTATCTCTCTTTTCAGATCCTTTATAGATGAGGCGCATCTATTTTTAAAAGGTATCCAGATAAACTTACCAGATGTGTTTATAGGCCTGCTTCTAGGTGGAGCTGTTCCTTTCCTATTCTCATCATTCGCAATAAAAGCAGTTGGTAGGGCTGCATTTCTAGTAGTTGAGGAGGTGAGAAGACAGTTTAGGGAAAAACCCGGAATCATGGAATGGAAAGAAAAACCCGACTATGGCAAAACTGTTGATATTGTGACAGCAACAGCTCAAAAAGAACTTATAGGTCCAGGTATACTTGCTATATTCTCACCAATACTTGTAGGATTTCTTTTTGGTGTTCAGGCATTAGGTGGATTTTTAGCAGGAGCGATACTAACAGGACAGCTTCTTGCTGTGTTTATGGCCAATGCTGGTGGTGTATGGGATAACGCAAAGAAGAAAATTGAGGATGGATTTTTAGGTGGAAAGGGAACTGACGAGCACAAAGCAGCAGTAGTAGGCGATACCGTTGGAGACCCATTTAAGGATACTGCAGGACCTTCTCTTAACCCATTGATAAAAGTCATAAATTTAGTTTCACTTCTTATAGCACCAGTTGTTATTCTAGATCTCTCAATATGGATAAAGGCTATTGTTGTTGCAGGTTCTCTAGTGATACTTGGCATTGCAGTAGCCCTAAGTAAGAGAGGAGCAATAACTGAGGAAAAAAAGTAAAACAAAACAGAAAAGAAGAGGGGGAATATTCCCCCCAAATGTTAGGATTCTTTACTTCTGTCCCCTAATTATTACATTTGTAAATCCTATGTTAGCTTTATAGTCCTGCCCATTGTTGTTATCCCAGACACCGCTCCCATTATTAAACACAAACTGATAATTGCTACCAACTACGCTTATAGTCTTCTTCCACCAGCCATTACCTTCGCTTTCCATATCCACTCCCGGAGGTGTAGTCCAACCACTACCATTGTCGTAGTGTATCTTAACCACACTCCATCCAGGCCTGTAATACCTTATTGTCACATTTACAGGCGCAGTTCCTGTATACAGAGTTCCCACATTTACAACCCTGTTGCTGACATGCACTAAAGTGCCTAGCGAAAGTTTGGATATATAGTCTCTACTTATGTTATTATCCCACTGAGAACCGTTATTAAAGACAAACTCGTAAGTCTCAGAGCTAACATTTATCGTCTTACTCCACCATCCATTGCCTTCACTGCTCATAGCTTCACCTGGGGGAGTGGTCCAACTACCACCTGCGTTATAGTGGATATTTACACTACTCCACAAATTGTTGAAGTACTTCACTACTACCGAGGCACTTGGAATATTCGTTATTACGAAGTTAACTTGATTTGTAACACTAAAGTTATTTGAAACATCCTTTGCAAAGACCCTGACGGAGTTAGAAGTATTCATCGGCAAGTTGGTTGTGTAGCTCCAAGTGGTAGTTCCATTTGCCAAGACGAAAGGCGAATTATTTACAGAAATAAGCACTTCCTTAACACCACTCTTATCATCCGAAGCAGTTCCATATACGGTTATGTTAGTCTGGTTGAGTATAACCTGATTTTGTGCAGGATAGGTTATAGCCACAGTTGGTGGTGTAGTATCGTTTAGGTTAGGAGCACCTTGACTTGAGGTTAGGCCCCAGTCGTAGGTTATGTCAACAGACTGTCCACCAGTGACATTGTAATTTGCCCCTGGGGTCCAATCAACTCCATTTCTTCTAAACTTGAACTCTATCTTCTTGCCGCTTAGTACAGAGGTAGTAGTCCAAACCCAAATATTCCTACCATTACTATCAGTGCCAACATAACTCATTAAAGTAGCAGGACCACTATCCCACCAAGTCATTCCCGGAACATGATTATTTGTATCACTTGCACTGGTAGGAGGAGAGTAACTACCACAGATACTAACAAAGTTTGCTCCCCCAACAAATGACCTACAAACAATTGTAGTTATAGGAGTTGTCCCAACATACTTTATGGTGTAGCTCAGGGTAGCATCATTAAATTCAACCTGATATGGTCCTACAACAGGAGCATTAAATGTTATTGGATCAGAGGAAGTTTCCACTGCGGTCCCACTTACAGGTAGGAATGTCCCAACTTCATCGTTATCACCATAGTGCTTAGTTGTGTTGCCAAATACAGCATTAAACCGTATATTCACACTGCCTGTTGAAGAAACGTTTATCGTAGTTCTCCACAGATTACCTACAACTCTACTCATACTAGCGGTGTATGTTCCAGAGATTGTTACACTGTTTGCTGGATCTGGGTAGGTATAAACAAGCACTGCGAAACTATCTCCCGCCACATTGACATTGTAGTTTCCAGAAGAAACTAGCACATTGTTAGTCACTATTGAGTCACCAGAAGGGGTGAGAAGTTTATATTGACCGTTAGGTAGCGAAAGAGAATAGCTTGCAGAACTACTACTCTTGTTTATAACAACATAAGAGACTGAACTTACGTATTCCCGCTTAAAAACTGCCAAATCACCCTGCAGATGGATATTGACCTGAGAACCTCTTCTTAGAGAAATTTCTGCCTCTCTTAGCCTATTAAGCATTCGCAAATGCCTATAGATAGGATAGTTACCAGGATTAGCTTTCAGTCTGTTTATTCTATCTTGACCAACAAATCTTCGGTTTTTCGGTTCACCTGCTCCGTAATCGTTTATGCTATCGTGAGTTCCCTCAAACTCGGTTCCATAGTAAACAATTGGTATTCCTCTTGCAAGGAAATACCAATTAAGAGCATTCTTCCACATTCTCACCATTGAACCACTATCTGCATAACCACCTGGGAACCTAGGCTTATCGTGATTATCAACAAAAGTTCCCAGAAACGTCGGATCAATTCCACCACTGTAATCACTAGCCATTATGTTAGCCATTTGCTCAAAACCGCTGCTACCCGCAAATACACCTTTAGCCTGCCCAGGGAAATCCATACAAGAACCATGAAGATCAAGCAGAGATAGTACTCCTCTTGTAGAGTATGTGGAATAGCTCAGGGCTTCCTGCCTGGTAGCAACCCATGCTTCTCCTACTATCCAGAACCATGGTTTACCTTTAGAAACTGCGTATTCCCACATGGTATCAGCGAAAAGTCCCCACCATTGTTTTCTCATATATGCAACAGTATCAAGTCTAAATCCATCAACTCCTCTATCAATAAACTTTTTATACACATTGAACATATGCTGTCTTGTTCTCGGGTCACACTCGTTAAAATCAAGTAGATCTAGCAGTTTATAGTCACCTCGGTAATTAAAGAAGCCAGGACTATTTTCCCAGATTCCGTCAACATTCGGGTTATTTTTGTAGGGATCAGTAGTGGGATTATACTCCCACCATTGCCCATCAAACTTAACTTTTAATCTATCAGCATACCACCTTACGCTTGGGTGAGCATCACCACCATGTCCGTGATTAGGAACTATGTCAAGAATAACTTTTATTCCCCTATTGTGAGCTTCTCTTATAAGGTCATCGAAAGTAGCACCTGGTGACTCTAAGTGAGGATCTATGCTATCAAAATCAAATCCCCAGTATCCGTGATAACCTGCAGCATCGTAGGTTTGACTACTGTTAACGTATCTACCTTCAGGTTGCTTTACAACTGGAGTAATCCATATCGCATTAAATCCCATCTCTTTTATGTAGTCAAGGTTGTTGATAAGACCTTTAAAGTCACCACCATTGTAGTATCTTAAGGCCTCGTCACTATCATTGTTAGGTGTTCTATATTCGTCACCGTAGATATTGTTATTTCCCGAATAGCCATCTACAAACCTGTCAGTCATCACAAAATATACCCTCCAGTCCCTAGGATCTTCTGGGCCATCTCCAGGAAAAGTTACCGTTCCACCAGCACCACCGGAGCCACCACCTCCTCCCGATGGAACAGACTTTACAACAGCAATGCTTACTTCTGAGATGTTACCAGCAACATCAACTACCCTAGCATATATGGTATTCACACCATTAGTTAAAGATGAAACTACCTGACTCCAATTCTCAAGACCAAAAGCGTTTACATATCCACCATCGTTGACTTTAACTTGCACAACTTTCAGACCACTTAAAGCATCGCTAGCGTTACCGCTTACAGTAACGTTGTCTTGAGTAACAGTTGAGTTATTCTGAGGATGAAGGATTGAAACGGTTGGACGTGTCCAGTCTATACCAACTATCACAGAAGCTTCAAAACTCTCTCTACCGCTACTATCAACAGCTTTAGCCTTTATAATTATATTACTACTCTCAACCGGAATTACCTTTTGAGCTACCCATACCAATTGCGGATTAGGCACTTCCTCCCATGCACCATCGCCAAGCTTGAGGTATATCTTACTCAGGCTTGAACCTCCAGAGACACTAACATTTCCAGATATGATTACATTACTAGTATTAAGCCATGCGTAGTTTCTAGGCTGTTCTATTGTAATGTATGGCAATGAAGAGTCTGCTATTATTGTTATCTCCCTTATCTCGCTAATTCTACCTACAGTGTCCTTAGAATATACTCTCAAAATGTTTGTACTATTATTGTTAAAAACAAGATTTGTTGAAAATGTTTTCCCTCTAGCAACCTCACTATAAGCATTGGTGTTTATCGCAAGGAATAGTCCATCTACTACTGTATCATCCTCGGCGCTAAGGGTTAACTGAAAATTAGTGCTGGAAAACCTAACAGAGGTGTTCTCATACCCAACTATACTAATAGTTGGATTGCTAACATCCACAATCACCTTGAGCGAATTAGTCGTACTCACATTACCATTACTATCAATGGCAAAAACCTTTATTTCGTTTGTGCCACCAGAAGGTATATCAATACTCCTGAGAACAGTTGTATAGACAAATCCTTGAGGACTTTTAGTTATGCTAAGTTCCCCACTTGGTACCTCCAAAATTTGATATGGAGTTATGACAACTACTTTTTCAATATCCCTGTCATCAGAAGCAAGCACGAGAACAGGAAATGTTTGAAGCACAATTCCGTAATTTTTAGGAGACACTATCTCAGCTGAAGGTCGCTGTAAGTCCATGTTTTGAGTGCTTTCTTGGCTAGCTTGAAGTTTTTCAAGCACTAGTGTTTCAATAGTTGGCATTCGTTGGCATCCCAGAAATATCAAAAGGAAGAGAGAAACTATACTTATCGCCAGAAGTAGTTTCCGCTTCATAACTTTATACCTCCAGTAATAGTAAAACGGATAAAGAGCGAGAGAGGTGACAACAGAGAGTAAGTGATTTTTTGGAAAAGTAGTTAAGTTTTTCTCTTCTTCTTTTCAGATGCTGGGAAAAGAACGTTGTTTAGTATTAGACGGTAGCCAGGAGAATTAGGCACTAAGGACACGTCGGTAGGTGGATCTCCTACATAATGGGCAAAATCTTCGGGATCATGTCCCCCAAGGAAACAGAAAGCTCCTTTCCCAACTTCACCTCTTATGTATTTTGCATACTCTCCCAGACTACCAACATAATCTCCTAAAACAACAACGTTCTCTTTTAGCTTACTCTTCTTGAAAGCTGTAGTTTGCCCCAAAAATTCTCTTATCTCCAGAGTATGATTCTGAACTAACATGGTGCTCACTGGGTCATACTTTGCTGAAAACTCCTTCAAGTAGAAGTATCTGGGATGCTCAAATTCATTTATCAGGTAGTTAGGATAATCAATATCCGAATACTCGTATACATAAGGGTCTAGAACCAAAGAAAAATCCTTAAAGGCAAAGGTTATAGAAAAATCAAGCTTAGACCCAAAACTGGGATCAATAGGTGTACCGTCAAAAGTCTCAGGAATGATATCAGTAGCCAAGCTTGCTAAAGCTATATCAAGGGTATCGGTTCCTGCACACATTCCGAAGAGAAAGCCTCCTTCTGAAACGTACTCTCTTATCCTTAAGGACACGGCTTTCTTCATTTCAGCTACACTGCCAAAACCGTTCCTTTTGGCCATTAGCTTTAGATATTCCACCATTCTTATATACCAAGGCTCTCTATGATAGCTTGCCCAAAACTTGCCAAATTGCCCTGTAAAATCCTCATGATCAAAGTGAAGCCAATCTATTTCCAGCAACTTAAGCTTCCCGTTCAATATATCTTCGTCAGTAAGCTCCACAAAAGGAATATCAGCATACTTAAGGGCAATTTCTACAGCATCATCATAAGGTAGTTCTATCTTTAACCTATAAAGCCCTATCTTAGGGGCCTTAGTCAACTTGATAACGTTAATGTTCTCCGAGTTTGTCAGCTTGATAATAGAGTTCCATTCTTCGTAGGAGATGACATTATATAAAATCCTAGCATTCCTTAGAATTTTTAGGGAAAATTGGTTATAGGGTATTGCGAAGCTACCCCCTCTGTAGTTCAAAACCCAATAGCACTCGATTCCTTGCAAGAGGGTATTGTACACCACTCCATAGGGTTTTAAGTGATCTGTCTGCTTAAAGTCCATTGGAATGAATATATAACTTGCTGACCCTGAGAAGGGTAGAAAAAGGAGTAAGAAGGCTATGAGGAGTTTCATTGGACCCGATGGGACTCGAACCCACGACCCCTACAATGCCATTGTAGTGCTCTCCCAACTGAGCTACGGGCCCAAAGTGTTTTCCAATAGTAATTATACTAACATACTTGCCTTAAACTCAAGAAAATTAGTGAATTAACAATAAGTTCCAATTCCCACTGAATGAGTAAGCAAGATTCTAAACTTTTGTTTGCTTACTCTCTTTGTTTCTGATTTTGTTAGTCACAAACTTCACTCGTACCGCACCTCTTAGGTGCTTATTAGGAAAGTATTTACCTAGTCTGATAGAAGCTGTGATGGAAGAATTATACCTTATTGTAAGCCTAATGCGTTTCCTTAGTTGTGTTTCGTATCGTTAACTGTCTAATGGCTTGGAGTCAAACTGGAAAACTTTCGGCTTAGGGTGTTATAATGCTATCTGGAGTAATGGTATATGAAAGCTAAGGAGTTGATTGGGAAGTTTGGTAACCCGAATGAGATAGTTGGGTTTAAGAGGGGAGATGAGTTTGTGGATTTATTGTCTGAGGTTGAAGATGTTGATGGTATTAAGCCGGTGTACGTAAGTTCTGAGGAATATTACGAGTTTGTAAGGCATACAGCCTCTCATGTTATGGCGCAGGCGATACAGAGGATATATGGCAAAGGTGTTAAGCTAGGTATTGGGCCTACAATAGAGAACGGTTTCTACTATGATGTGGATCTGGACCTAACGATATCTGATGAAGATTTACCAAAGATAGAAGAGAAAATGAGAGAGATAATCAGGGAGAATATTCCTCTTGAGAAAGAGATCCTGCCTAAGGAGAGAGCTATAAAGCTTTTTTCGGAACTTGGGCAGGTGTACAAAGTTGAACTAATAAAGGAAATAGAGGAGAATGAAGTTTCTGTCTATAAAACTGGAGAATTTATAGATTTGTGTAAAGGGCCTCATGTTGAGAAAACGGGCGATATACCAATAGATGGTTTCAAGCTGGTTGGTGTTGCTGGGGCTTATTGGAGAGGTGATGAAAGAAACAAAATGTTGCAGAGGGTATATGGTATTTTGTTTAGGACAAAAGAGGAGCTGGAGAGGTATATATGGCAACTTGAGGAGGCGAAGAAAAGGGATCACAGAAAGCTTGGTAAGGAGTTGAAGCTGTTTTTGTTTTCTGATGAGTCTCCTGCAATACCTTTTTGGTTACCAAATGGCATGATTTTAAAGAATGTTCTTATCTCCTATATGAGGGATCTTCTTTACGCTAACGGATACTTAGAGATTCAGACACCTATGATCATGAAGAGAGAAGTGTGGGAGAGGTCAGGGCATTGGTTAAACTATAGAGAGAATATGTATGTAGCATTTGCTGGAGATGAGGAGGTAAGAGGAGAGCCAAGTTGGGCGGTTAAGCCTATGAGTTGTCCTGGGAGTATACTTGTTTTCAAGTCTGAAGTTAGGTCCTACAGAGATTTACCGCTAAGACTTTCGGAATTTGGAAATGTTCACAGATATGAAAGAGCTGGAGTTTTGCATGGGTTATTCAGGGTCAGGGGTTTTACGCAGGATGATGCGCATATATTCATAACTCCAGAACAGATAAAGGAGGAGACTATACGGGTGATACAACTTGTGGACACTGTGTATAAGAAATTTGGATTTGAGTATTCTGTTGAACTTTCTACAAAACCTGAGAAATACATAGGCACTGACGATATGTGGGAGATTGCAACAAATGGACTTAAGGAAGCTCTGGACGAACTGAAACTTGATTACAATATACTTGAGGGGGAAGGAGCATTTTATGGACCTAAGATAGATTTTCACCTTAAAGATGCTATTGGTAGATCGCATCAATGTGGAACAATCCAATTGGATATGGCTTTACCTGAAAGGTTTGATGTTAACTATGTAGGTGAAGATGGAAAGCCCCATAGAGTTGTAATAATACATAGGGCGATTTATGGAAGTCTTGAGAGGTTTATAGGAATACTTATAGAGCATTATGCTGGTAAGTTTCCTTTATGGCTTGCACCATTACAGGTAGTAGTTTTACCTGTATCGGAGAAGTTTCTTAACTTTGCTCGTAAGGTAGAAAGTATTCTTAAGGAAAAAAAGTTTAGAGTGAGAGTAGATGAGGAAAATGAGAAACTTGGGTTTAAGATACGAAAGGCTCAGTTGGAGAGAATACCCTATATGGTAATAATAGGGCAAAAGGAGGTTGAGACTAATACTGTTTCGGTAAGATCAAGGGATAGAGGAGAGATAGGTAGTAGAACTCTTCAGGAGTTTGTTGATCTGATGGTGAGTGAAATTGCTTCATAAGTCTTAGGAGATTAAGAGGACTTTCATTATTAGGAGGATGTATGAAGAAAAAGGTAGTTTTGACTGCTTTAGTATTGGGGTTTTGGAGTTTAGAAGTTTTTGCTTGGGTAAATTTTTCTACTTTTGACCCGACTAGAAATTGGAGGAAGATTGAGACTAAGTATTTCTGTATCTATTTTTCGGAGACATCGGAAAAGACAGCTAGTAAGTTGGCGACAGTCTGTGATGAGGTTTATGAAATACTAAGTAAAGAGGCGAATGTTAGATTTTCTTATAAGTTTCCAGTAATAGTGGCAAACCAGAGTGATTTACCTAATGGATATTATGCTCCTATTCCTACACCAAGGATAGTTATCTACACCTCACCTATAAGTGGTTTTTACATTGATATGGATTTTGATGATGATATAAAGAGTGTTTTTGCTCATGAGCTTATACATGCTCTAACACTTGAGGAAGCAAACGGATTTTGGCATGTTCTTAGGGCTGTTTTCGGTTATTACGTAACTCCAAATCTATACCTACCCGGAATGTTTATAGAGTCCATAACCGTTATGGGTGAGAGCATGTGGGGTTACGGTAGGTTGAATAATCCAATATTTAGAGATACGTTTTATTCGCAGGTCTATTATGGCAAGTTTAGAGGACTTTACAATGCTAGCTTGGTGAATGAGTTTCCGCTGGATACGTGGTATTTGTATGGAGGGATGTTTTTTTACTACCTAGTGCAAAAGTATGGCTACGAAAAGGCTTTCAGGTTTTACAAGGAGAGTTCTCATTATTTTCCAGGTTTTTTTTGCTACTCGTTTAACAACAATTTTGGGAGTGATATATTTCTGGAATGGGAAAAATTTGAGATTTTTTCCATTAGTAATATTCTCACAAGATCATATTCAAATACTGTTGAGAGAGTAACTTTTGATGGTGCTTATAAGGGAAGGCTAAGGCTTGGTGGGGATTTTCTGGTATACTCGCAGAGTGGTAGGAAGGGAGAGTTATCGTCTTTGAAGTTCTTTGATTTAAGGAACAACAAGTCAGGTTTTCTAATATATGGAAGATATATTCCTTGCTTTGATCTGAAAGGAAATACTATTGCTTTTGTTGAGACAATTTCTTCAAAGTACTATACTCGCAATATTCTAAAAGTGGGAAAGCTAGCTTACGGTGAATATTTAAGATTGATAGAGGAAAGAAATTTAGGTATTGAGGGAGTTTATGATGTTGCAGTATTAGACGAGAATACATTGCTAGCGTTGGTGGAGAGTGATTCTGAGACAAAAGTTGTGAAGATTACTATTTCGGATTCTGTAAAAGTAGAAACTCTTTTGGAGGAAGGGATTTTCTATAAAAGAATTTACGCAAGCGATAATCTGATTTCGTTAGTTAGTAGGAAAAAAGGAAGGGATACTATAAGGGTTTTTCTTACAAGTCCTTTTAGGCTTATTAAGGAGATAGATGATTTTGAGCTTATCTTAGATGCTAGTATAGCTGGAAGAGGGATAGTTTTTTCTGGAAAGGATGGTGAAAAGATAGATGTTTTTGAGTATGACTTAGAGAGAGAAACGATGGAGAAAGTTGTGTCAGCTATGTTCAGTTTCATAAGCCCTGTAGTGTATTCTGGTAGGATATATGGTATATCTTTCTCTTACGATGGTTTTGATGTGTTCTATACAACTCCGCTTAGCCAGGAATTTAAAAAGCTAGAGATTTCTAAAGTTTTGAAGGTTAATGAAAGTTTGGGTAGGATACAGTCTACTTTAACGAATATATCTGAATCAACTCCTTATGGTCATTTTAACAATATAACTCCATTATCAATACTTATGAGTTTTTTACCAGATATTCAGTTTAATTCTGATTTGTCACTTAGAAAATTAGGTGTCTTCTTCAGCTTTTACGATGAACCGTTGGAGTTTAGGAACTTTCTTATAAGTCTGGGTTGGAATTTTAACTCAAAGACTATAGACTATGAATTTGCTTTTACTGAAGCTGGAATTCCATATGTTTTGATAGGTGTTAGGGTTTTAAGGGAGCACTTGGATTCTGGGTATTTTCTTGTAGATAGGTTGGTTTCGTTAGGTTATAACTATTCCATGTTTACTTTAGATTACTTTAGGTTGAGGGTGGATGCGGAGATTGGGAATAATTACGTAGGATTTCATCCATTTTTTGCAGTATCTTTACCATCTTTTGTTGGTAGGAGGGAGGTTGGAAATGCGTTTCCTGATTACAAGTTTTATACCTCTGATAGCAGTTTATTTTCTCCATACCTTACGATAGGTAGCACTTTGAGCACATTGGAAAATAGCTTAGGAGCGATAGCGATGGAGGAAGGGTTTTTATACAATGTAAATCTAAAAGTAGCGAATAGATTCATAGGCTCTCGTGAAGATTCTGTATTACTTAGCCAGTTTTTTTCGTATTCTGTGAGACTTTGGGGTAACAGTGTAGCAATGTTTGGAATAGGAATGAAGAATACTCTTTTCTCAACGCTTGAAAATACTTTCTCTTATAGTGGTTATAAGTATGTAGAACTTTTTCCTATTGAGGAGGGAGATGTTTTTGAGTTTTACTTACCAACTTACTTTGAGTATCCCACTGAGGCTAATAATAGTCTTGTAGGAACGACAAAATTGTATCTGAAGCTTTTTGAAGCAAATGGTGGAATATGGCCATTTTATGTAACATCTATTTGGTGTGAGGTGGGGGCAAGGGCTGGTTTATTGTTCAATACTCTTCAGGATGTTGTATATACCAAGGTAGCAACGGAATTAGTAGGAGGTGTATTTTTTAGCTTAAATCTGATTGGAAGGTTGGACAGTAAGAACGGAATAGAGGTAACTTATAATGCTGATAGTAGGACACTGTATCTTAGTTTGTTGATCCTGTTTCCAATTGGTTGGTAATGGAAGTTGATTTTTTTGTTAGTGATCAGACATATTATAGCTGTGATTGAGAGAAAGATAAGTAAAGTTCTGAAGCAGAAGATAATTGATTTGCTCAATCAGGAGTATGTTCTTGGAGATGCATTTTTTAGAAAATTGAAAGAACTGTATGAGTCTGTTGAAGACTCAAGGGATAGGGAAAATTTTTTTTCTTCCCTTCTTTACATACTCTCACACCTTGAGTTTCCTGAGGAGGTTGCTCTGGAGCATTGGCAGAAAATTGTTGAGAGGCATAAAGAGTTAACACAAAAACTTGGGAGAAACATAAGTATAAGGACATCAATAATAGATTACTTTACATATAACAATGACTCTTTGAAGAGTCCTGTTGTAATAGAGATATTTCTCTATGATTCATCTGAGATGAGAGTTTACATTGATGAGATGACGGGAGTATTTAATTATAGATATTTCAAGGAAGTTTTGTGGAGTGAAGTTAGGAGATCGGAGAGGTATAATTTGGTATTTTCTTTGGTTCTAATTGATATTGACGATATGAAGCATATAAATATGAGGTATGGAGAGGATAAGGGGAACTTTGTTATAAAGGCTTTGGCTAAGACTCTGGATTTGAACAAGAGAGCCGAGGATACCGTGTGTAGGTATGGTAGTGATGAGTTTATAGTGCTTTTACCCGAGACTAGCAAATCTGGTGCTATAGCTTTTGTCAGTAGGATAAAGAGAAAGTTGG
>JBCNVF010000122.1 GCA_039630355.1 Brevinematia bacterium | reverse complement strand
CTAACCTTCCCAACAGTTTTCCAAAGCTCTTACTCCTTTTAAACCCCAAAGCCCTAACAATAACTTTGAGAAGAAGGAAAAACAAATATTCTAAAAAAAATAAAATATACTTCATATACGATAAGAACTTACACCTGCCTACTAATTGTGGGGAAAATAAATAATTACCTTCAACTTCAAGCAAAAAACAACAATAAATTCCAACTTCTATTAGGCAAGTGAGTAAGCTTTTCTTACTTACCCTTTGGTTCTCGTTAGTCACAAACTTCACTCTGCATCAAGCCTCTTAGGCACTCATCAAGAATAGTACTTATCTAGGTCCGATAGAGATTGAAAGAGAAACAAAAAACCACACCTAGGTATTAAATTTTGGAATTATTGAGATTTTATTGAAATTGTTGAAAAAGTAAAGAAAATCTTTCTTAGAGTTAAGACAGGGGGTCTATCTCCGACCCCCTAGATGTTATCGTTTCTTATAGATCAGCACACCGTATTCTGGTATCTTAATATTAGCGTTACCACCTGAATAATTCACAGGGTTTACCAAATAAGAATCAGCCCAGCTATCTCCATATGCACCACTTGGGTGAGCAAATATAAGATCCCATGTTCCAGAACTTGGGAACGGTATACTGTAGCTTGAGAAACTTACTTTGTTGTAATTGATTATCACATAGATATCTCCACTTCCAGTGCCACTTCCTCTTCTGAAGCCTAAGACTTTATTATTGTTGTTTACATGCACCACACCAATTAAGTCATATCTTACGCAAGCATTGTTTCTTCTTATGAAGTTAAGATCCCTGATTGCTCTCATTGTGTTTGTAGCTCTCACCTTAGTCAAGTTAGCCCAGGTTATAGGCTGATTATCACTAAACCATCGCTGATTGCCCTGCCAATATCCCTCAAGGAACTCTTCACCGTGCAATAACATAGGAATACCCCTGGCCATAATAACAGTTGCAACAGCAGTTATCATTTGAGCCTGAGCATCATACTCACTATTACCCCAAGACCCTCTTAGACTTAGGTTATAGGAAGGTCTGTTTTTGTTTGATTCCGCTTCATCGTGAGACACAACATACTGCACTGCAAACAAGCCATAGGGACTTTGATTATCTAACCCATTGTTGAGAGTATCTGCGGATATAAGACTTGAAATCCAATTTACATCAAGCTGACTAGGACCATTCTTGAAAAGAGGTTTAAAGGCATGAGAAATGTCTACATTCCACTGAGCATCAAATCCTGCCCCACCTGCTGAAACTTTCCTGGTAACATACGCATTGTTCGGCAAGTGTTCAGCTATAAGAAGTATATTTGGTGCTATATTTCTAAGATTTGAAGTTATATACCGCAAAAAGCTCCAGCCATCTGAAGTACCATCTATGTATGCTGTTGCATTAAATCTAAATCCATCTATCCTGAAATACTCTACTAAGTATCTGGCACTATCAAAGAGATACTTCCTTACCATCGGATTTGCGAAATTAAACTTTGGTCCCCAAGGAGTTTTACCAGAAAACCAATGTGTCTGAGGATTATCCCAGTTTCCATTAGGCTCAGGATCAAGAAGTCCTACAGTTTGGTTATAAAAATTGCACTATGTTGCACCAATATCTGTATCCAATATTGAACAATAGTGCAATAAACACTATATCTCGCTTGGTGCTATCATTCTATTTCCGATTATAAAAGAAAACTTCGCAATATATCTTCCGGAGCTAGAATCCCTTATAGGAATACCTATTACATCACCTTTTCTAAGCTTATCACCAACCTTTACCCTTTCATTGCTAACCATCCCATATATTGAATATAACTCTTCAGAATGCTTCACAATAACAGTTCTACCAAATACGCTAAACGAACCAACAAACACTACTTCTCCATCCATCACCGCTTTGATAGTGTCTTCCTTACTCAAAATTAACTCCAGAAATCTGCCAGAATGATTATTGGTATAAGTTGCAAAGTTAACAGGAAAGATGCAATTAGCTTCCTTTAGTAACTTATTCCCAAATCCATCTGAATATCTTGCAACTTTATCACTATCTTGAGAATACCCCTTTTTCAATACTATAATCATCCCCGGCTTTATCACCGAATCGTTACCAAGCTTGTTGAGTTTCAAAAGTTCTTTCATACTTACTCCAGTTTTGCGAGAAATTGAAAACAGAGTGTCACCACTTTTCACTACATACACATCATCCCTAGTTACTACGCTTCTGTTCTGCTCGTGATTCACAACAACTTTTCTCCCGGATGGTATGACCAATCTTTGCCCTACCTTTATGTCTATACTACTAAGGCTATTTGCAGAAATAATCTCCTCAATTGACGTCCCAAATCTCTTTGCTAAACTAAAAAGAGTGTCACTTTTGTTAACTGTGTATGTAATATACTGCCTCAAAGGTATCCTTATGGTATCCCCTTCCCTAAGAGTTGAAATTGAATTCTCCTTCTGAATTACCCATACATCAACGTTAAACTTTCTAGAAAGAGAAAAAAAGGTATCCCCTTTCTTGACCCTATAGTATACATACTCTCCGGTTGCCATTACACAAATCAAAAGCGAAATGCCAAATGCAAACACTATTCTTGTTATTTTTGACCAAGTGAAACTAGTCACAACTATATATTCGGAAAAACTCCCTATATTCTTGCACAATATTAACAAACTACTTTTTAACAGTTAACTTCTAAGGGTAATTTCCAAAACCCAGAGCCTAAGAAGAGAAACCTTAAACTCTTTACCCATCCCAGAGTTTCGCAAAAAGCTACCTAAACCTTTTAGTAGAGTAAATCTCAAAGGTATCTCCTATGTCAAAAAGTTTCTGGTAAATGCCAAAAAGTTCTCTAAGAACCGGAATGTTCGTTACCCTCTCCGGGTGAAATCCAGTGTTAATCACCTTCACTACACTAAACCCATTTCTTGACAAGAGAATCCTTAGAGAATTAGGTGAAAATTCAAAGATATGATCCTCCGGAAGGATAGAATAATACCAACTAGTCTTGAATTTAGCACTTGCTCCGTCGCAGTTAGGAGTAGAAATCGCAAATACTCCACCATACTTTAGCATATTCCAAACCTTCTTTATAGCTTCTTCAGGGGCAGGTAGGTGCTCCAGAGTATACCACATCGTTATCACATCAAACTTTTTGTCTGTTTCAAACTCACTAAAATCTCCAATAATGACTCTATCCACAACCGATTCACCAACCAAGTGTAATATCTCCCTGTTTATGTCAATTCCTTTTGCGTCATAACCTCTTCTCAAAGCAGTCTCAACAAAAACCCCAACACCACATCCTACGTCAAGTAGTGATCTATTCCTAAGAGAGAAAACAAAGTTCCTGACATAACAAGCATTGCACACTTCGGCAACACATCTGTTGCACTCACCCAACCTTAGATACAAATTTTCAATAGTATCCATCCTCCTTTCTGAAACCTTCTTAAGGTTTTCAAAATCATCATCCAAGCTTATGCCGTATCTTTTAGAATACCTAGTTCCAAAGTAGTCCCCACGGTATTGAGTTTTCACAACATTATAATACCCAATAGGGTCCTCTCTCTGTATAGTTCCACAGGAAAAGCACTTATGCAAAGAATTTCTCACTCTCTTGGTTGGTGAGGAACAAACATAACATTTCATTTTGAAAACTTCTTATACACTTCATTTATTCTTTCAATGCCTTTCCTGATAGTTTCATCACTTGCTGCAAAAGAAAGTCTAAAGTGAGTACTCCTCTCAGAAAAAACATTTCCAGGAATGATCAAGACACCTTCCTTTATACATTCATTAACAAATTCCTCAACGGAAATCGTCAACTCCTTCGGCGAAGGAAAAGCATAAAAAGCTCCTTCAGGCTTAACTATATCAAAATTCTCTTTCAACCCTTCGTAAACCATATCTCTCTTAACCTTGTATCTCCTGATATACTCCGACATATCGTAGTCCAGAGCCTTGATTGAGGCGTATTGGGCAAACGAAGGTGCACAAACGAAAGTATATTGCTGAAGTTTTATCATCTCTCTTATTATAGGTGACGGTCCAAAAGCAAACCCTACTCTCCAACCTGTCATAGCGTAAGTTTTAGAAAATCCTCCTAACAATACAGTTCCCTCCGGGTATATGCTGGCAATTGAGAAAAATTCCCCATCATAAACAAATTCATCATATATCTCATCAGACACCACAAGAAGGTTAGAAGACTTTGCAATCTCATATACCGTGTATATGTCATCCCTAGACATCACCTTACCCGTAGGATTGGACGGAGAATTTATTACAATCGCTTTAGTTCTATCCGTAATTTTGTTTTCTATCTCTTTCCTTCTGTTCGCTATCTTAAAGTCAGGGTAAGTATCAACAATTACAGCCCTACCACCAAATAAATTCACTAAGTGTTTATACATAACGAAATATGGATCAAATATTATAACCTCATCTCCTTGATCCAAAAGAGCCATAAACAGCAGTGTAAGAGCTCCAGAAACACCCGAAGTTATAAATCCATCATCCTTTGAATAATTTGTCCCCTTCTTAGCATTAATAAAGTCAGAAAGCTTCTCTCTCAGTGGCTCAATCCCTTGGGTTACAGTATACTTATTAAAACCTTTTTCTATCGCTCTTATCGCTTCTCTCTTTATCTCCTCCGGAACATCAAAATCAGGTTGTCCTATACTCAAATTTATTGGATTTTCTATCTTCTGCGCTAAATCAAAAACCTTCCTTATTCCAGATGAATCAACACTCTTACTTTTCTTTGAAACAAAGCTATAAACATCATCCAAAGTTCTCATAAGATTTTATTATGAACAACCGCAAAAAACGAAATCAAGAAACAAAAACCCTAACAAATTCCAAAATTTAGCAATTAGGCATAGTTTTTATTTTATTTCTCTCGCAGTCCCTAACGGGACTGGGTAAATAGCTCCTTCAACAAGTATCTAAGAGACTTAGCACGAAGTGAAGTTTTTGAACGAACACTGTCTAGAACCGAAGAGAGTAAGCAAGCAAAAAGTTTGGAATCCTGATTATCCACCTAACGGAAACTGAACCTATTGCAAAGATTGCGAAAACATTGAAAATAACTTCGGTTAGCAATAATAATTTTGCAATGTCTGAGCTAGTGTCAGCAATTCAGGTAAGCTTGATGGTATTAGCAGGCATAATAAGAGTATACCAATTCATCCTTTTTATAAGGGTAATCTTTTCGTTTATTATATTATTCAATTTATCGCTTTTAAACTCAAGAGTTTTCTCAACCCTTTATTCGGTAATTTACTCTATTACTGAACCACCTCTAAACTTCCTTAGGAATCATCTTCCCTCAAGAATAGGCTTTATTGACTTGTCAGTGCTTTGGTTGTTCTTGATATTGGAGTTGTTATATATGGTAATCATGAAAACTATAACTGTAGTCTAGGAATCCACGCTATTTAGTCTCCGAAGCAGAATCTAAGTATACAATATCAAATTTTACCCTTTTGTTGTCAATAGCATCCTTTATCGCAAGTTCAGTGTTTGAAAGTTGTGATCTTCCTGTTTTAACTTCAATGAAAACGATCTCTCTTATCACACCCCTATCTCCCTCTAGCTCACTGTAACCGTCAAACACTATATAATCAACAGGTGTTCCTAAAAACCTAGCATCTGATAGTTTATATTTAAAGAAAGGAGTCAGAGGAAAAATTTGTTCAGAAACTTTCCCCTTTATCACAGCTTTTGAAGAACTTATGGCAATCTTCCTCTCCATCTTTATTATTCTGTCCATATCCCTATAAAACTTGAACTTTGAGATTAAGTATCCTATAACCACACCAAAGATAACCATAGCTATACCGTATAGAACCAGTATTAATAGAATGTCAAAGTTCATAGTTTTGCCTTACTAGCTTTAGACAACATTAACCTACTTTTACGATCATCCCCAAGCTCTCTGTATATCCTGTAAGCTCGCAAGTATATACTCCTGCTTGATTTGTTCTCTTTCTCCATAAGATATATGGACCTTTCAATATACTCCTTTGCCATTTCAATCTTACCTATCCTATAATATACATACGCAAGGGTATCAAAATAGTGGTAGTTTTCTTCAAAGACCAGTGAGAGTTTTGAGAAACTCAGTGCCAACTTTAGGTTTTTACCTTGTTCTGCCCAGATATACGCCAGAGAATTCATGATATCAGAATTGAATTTACTTTCTACTAGTAACTCTTTAAGTATCTCCTCAGATCTAGAGTAGTTCTTCTTAAGAAAATGAATATTAGCAGATAGAACCTTGTAGTAATAGGAATTTGTATTCTTGACCGAGTTAATTATTCTCTCAGCGCTTTGGATCTCACCAAGTTCTAGAAAGACTTGAGATAGTATGTATTTCTCTACATCACTACCTTTGAATAAAGTATGAGCAAAAACTCCTTTTGCCTTATCTCTAGCCTCCTTAATGTTACCAAGCTCAATATAGACAAGAGGGATTTTCACGCTAGCCTCATAAAAGTGATTCTTTACTTTCTCAAGTAGTTCTAAAGACTTCCTATATTCCCTAAGTTCAAAAAGAGACAAGGCAAGGATATAGGTTGCCTTTTTGGAAAGAACTTTTGACTTTCGTGCACTATTGACAACTCTAGTATACAGTTTTTTAGAAAAAAAGCTAAGCATTTCTTTCTCTAGAGCTAGGTAATATAGTTCAGAGTTCCTCGGGAAATCTAGAGCTAGTTTCAATAATACGGGTTCAAGAGACTCAATGTCTTCCGAGAGAAGTTTTCTCTTTAGAAGATCTTTAAGTTCTTCAGAATCGTAACCTTTGGAACTAATGAGTGTTCCTAACTTTCGTGTATCCTCATCAAGCTTGTTTTGGTATTTTCTCAAGAATTCTGATATCTTCTTACTATCATTTTTTCTTACTATCATAAGTTTTAAGTAAAGTGAGGGATCCACAATTCCACTTTCAGCTATAACACTCCAAGCTTTATCAAATTCCATCAACTGATAATATATGCTTGAGACAACATACAACATTTCCTCAGTTCTGTAGTTATGAAGTATTACCTGCAGAAGTTCATCAAAGTTTCTGTAGTCCCGTATGTAAAGCTTGGATAAGAACATAAAATATAGTATTTCGGAAGTTTTGGGATCTTCTGGAACTAGAGAGAATCTACTACCAAGTTTAACAACAGCTTCATAGTTCTTATTGTAGAAAAGCAACTTCATTAAATTATACAGCCCTACTGCATTTGAAGGATTTATAACGAGCAGATTTTTCAGTTCCTCTTCTACAAGCGAACTCAGTCCAAATTCAGCTGACACTTCAACCATGCTTTCCCACACAACCTCATCTACTATTTCTCTCTCGGTAATCGTCCAATAGTAGCGGTAAATAAAGTCTACAATATACTTATGTCCAATACTGTTTGCATAAAACGACTCTTTTAGATAAAATAGTGCTTTAACGTAGAAATACGTAGGAACTGTGGTATACTTTCTTACTGCTTCGTCTATGATTTGTAAAGCTTTCAATGGATCTTTACTATCGTAAGCTTTCATGGCTTCAATGTAAATCTTCTGGAAGTTTTGAGAGAAAGCCGTGGAAGAAAGAATAAAAGCAAAAGTAAGAATCTGCAATATGGTAGATCTTACTCTAATTCCCATATACATATTATCAAGGTTCACCTAAACTTTCCGAAAGTCCAATCTTCTTTCAAAATATACCTTTTATTTCAGGTTAGTAAATTTGGACCTAAGCCTTTATGTTCAGATGCAGGAATAGAGTATTTTATTCCTCAGAGATCCAAGTTCTTATGACTCTTGCAGCAACATCTGGTTTTTCTCTAGCTATGTTTATTATACTCTCAAGAAGCTCTAGTCTAGCTTTTTCTTCAACTGAAAGCTCAACTACAGCGCCTTCCTGTTCTGCAGCTCTAAGCGCTGCTTCTCTCATAAGCTGTTGCTGTCTTGCAAGCTCTTCTTCCCTTATCCTTCTTCTTCTTGCAATCTCTTTCATTAGAGCTCGGTAGAGCAACATCATTAAGAATAGCACTATAAGGACAAGTATTGTAGCAAGTAGTATCCTCCTTATCTGATACTTCCTTAATAATTCCTCATCCTCCTTCCTGAATTGTTTTGTTCTGTCAAAGGGTATAAAGGTCACTGCTACACTATCTCCTCTATACTGATCAAACCCTATTGCTCTCTTTACCCACTCTTCTATGTTTCTAAGCTCTTCCTCTTTTGGTGGAGTAAATCTTCTCTTTACTCTACCCTGTTCGTCAATAACTGGTTCTCCATCCTTTAGTTCTATTTCCCATATTCCATCAACAGCAACCGCCACAGACACACGCCTTATCTCATAAGGCTGATTTTTCTGTTGCACCTTTTCCTTGCTAACCTCGTAGTTTACAATTTCTTCATTTTTCTGGTAAGTAGTGAATCTGTCTATCTTTTCCTTTATTCCTGGCGGAATGTTAGCTTCAACACCCGGCGGTCCTTCAGGAATATATGCTGGGCCTTTGAAGTCCTCCTTTGTTACTTTTTTACTTATTGGAACATTTACTTCAACCTGACTCTCATCGTAAGGAGTTAGCGGATTATCTTGCCTTATTACTGTAGGTATTACCTTATCCTGTTGTAGTTCCTTCTTATCCCACCTCATATCAACTTCTGCACTAACTATTATCCTATCTTCACTTATAGCCTTAGAAAGTTCTCTATGTATTCTTTCTATCAATTCCCTTTTTATCCTCTCCTTGACTTTTATATGCTCTCTTGCTGCTCTTATCTCATCCGAGACCTCATCACCAATGAGTAAATCACTCAGTACATTGCCATGATTATCAACTACAACAATATTCTCAGGTTTTAACCCATCTATACCTCTAGCAACAAGCTCAACTACAGCCTTTATCTTCTTCTTATTCTCCCTTATGTCCGAGTAAGGAGAAGGAGTTATCACTACAGAAGCAGTTCTCTCGGTCTCCTCTTCTTTAAACAATCTCTCTCTTTGAAACGGAACAATTATCTTGACATCCTCAATATCATCTATCATCTTGAGGTGGCGCTCAAGTTCACCTATTATCGCCCTGTGAAGGTTAACATTCCTCTCAAAGTCCGTAGTTGTGAAAGACTGGATATCAAACAATTCAAAACCTTTGACACTTTCTGGAATTATTCCTTCCCAAGCTAGTTGCATTTTCGCCTTCTGCTTCAAATTTTCATCTGCTACCAAAACAAACTTATTGTCTCTAGTCTCAAAAGGTATATTAAGCTCAGAAAGCTTCTTCGTCACTCTAGCAAAATCCTCAGGAGAAAGAGCCCTGGGATACAGCAAAACCTTCGTCGTAGGCCTTGATATCAAGATAGCTACAAGTATAGCAACCACAACTGCTACAACAGAAGAAATTACCACCACCTTGGATGTCAGAGGTAATTCCTTAAATTTACTCAAAACATTCTTAAAAAATTCAAGAATATCCTTCATTATAGTTCCCCTCCCATTCTCTAGTAATATTATTTTTTATCGTAATTTATTTGTCAATTTTAACTAAAAAGATCCGATAAATTCCAAAATTTAGCAATTAGGTGTATCTTTGTCTGGTATAGCTCTCTCCACAGCCCCTACTGGGACTGGATAGATATCCTCTCAACAAAAGCCACAAGCTCAATACTAAGTGATGTTTAGTAACACAGAGATACTACTCAAAACTAAAAAACAATCAAAGAGTTAGACTCTCATTTCTCTTGACTAACTGAAGATACCAAACCTACTATATCCAGATAAGAACCATAAAAACTCAATTTCTCACTTGTAAGCATAAGCTTCAATCTCAACCAGAGCTCCTCTGGGAAGCTCTCTAACTCCTACTGTTGTGCGCACTGGCTTGTGTTCCCCAAAGAATTCCTTATATACCTCATTGAACTCGGAAAACTTTGACATATCCGTTATATATACAACAACCTTGAATACGTCTCTGGTTGAATATCCCGCCTCAAGGAGAACCTTTTCCACATTTTTCAAAATGTTCCTAGCCTGCTCCGCAACAGTGCTACCTACTAAATTCCCAGCTTCATCAATACTTATCTGCCCTGAAAGATAGAGAAGACCATTATCCAGCTTTACTGCAAATGAATAATGTCCAACAGGAGTAATACCTCCAACCTTTTCAAAAAACTCCATAAAAATATTCTGAAAGAATACCTGCCTTCCGTTCAAAGATACATCCCCGACTTTTTCACAAACCTCAGTTTGTTTTTGGAGTTAATCTCTAGTTTAAAATACCAAAATGCAGAAAGTAGTCAAAACTATCTTTACTATAATCATCCTTACCATCTGCAAGGATACTGTGCACTCCTATGTAGACAAGATAGCTCTCATGACTTTAAGCTACAAAAGTAACACTGTGTTTTTCTTATCCTATTCCTTGGATCCACTCGGTAGTTCAAAGGTAGTTATTAACACTTCTTATGAAGGCTTTTATCTCAATTTTACCAGTAGATACTTTGGGGAAGTTGAAATTATGAACCTAGAAAAACAAATTCTAGGAAATGCAGTAGTTTACGATTTTTTTGTAGAGGTTGGCTACGAGAACACATTGTATGGGAACTTCCATTATCTGCTTTCTTTGATGGGTAAGTATGAATACTTCCATCTATTCTCAGAAGTTTACCTAGGTGGCTCTTTGGGAATAGGATTCCGCAATGATGTATTTCACTTGCTTACTTCTATTAAGATCTTGGAAAGCTTCGTTTTTGAAGGGATTGGCATATACGATATATTTAGCAAAGATGTATTCAAACTAGGAGCTGGATGTATAATTAGCTTGCAGTTTCAAGACTTCTTTGGATTTGTCTCATCTCGCATTTTCAGATATGAAAACTTATCTATGGACATAAGTAGTGGAGTATATTATGGCTTACTCAAGGGGCTATGTCCCTTTTTTAAAGGGATCATTGAGCATAACAATTTCTCAATCAGTTACGCTATATCGTTTCAGGAAAATCTGGGAATATTTCAATTCTGGTGCTTTGAAGTTAAGATATGAGATAGGATACTCATTCTTATTGCAACTCCGCTTGTTACTTGATCTAGAATCAGAGAATTGTCACAGTATATAATATCTGACGAAACTTCAACATCTCTGTTCACAGGCCCAGGATGCATGATAAACACCTTCCTCCTAAAGGTTTCTAGTTTCTCTTCTGTCAGTCCCCAGAATTTCCTGTATTCTCTTGTAGAAGGAACATAAGCAGAGTTTTGCCTCTCTGTTTGAATTCTTAAAAGCATTATCACATCGGAAAACTCAAAAACCTCTTCAAAGCTTTTAGCAATTCTCACCCCAAATAATTCAATCTCTTTGGGAAGTAGAGTAGTTGGTCCAAACACCATGATATTGTCATTTCCTATCTTTTTCATAAGTAAAATATTTGACCTCGCAACCCTACTAAACAAAATATCACCCACTATTGACAACTTAACCTTTCTAAGATCACCAAACTTTAGCTTGATCGTAAGGGCATCAAGCAAAGCCTGAGACGGATGTTCATGAGAACCATCACCAGCGTTTATTATACTGATATCCTTAAGATCTCTTGCTAAAAGATAGGGCAGTCCTTGAATACTTGATCTTATAACTACTGCATCCGCTCTCATAGCTTCTATGGTTTTCAGGGTATCTAACCTACTCTCACCTTTCTGAATTGAACTTACATTCTCAGAAAAGTTTATCACTTTAGCACCTAATAAACTTGAAGCTATTTCAAAACTCATTCTAGTTCTTGTTGAAGGCTCAAAGAAAAGATTGACTACCACCTTCTCCCTCAAGTTCTGACTTATACTGTTACGATTGTTTATGAGCTTATCCCTATAAATCTCACCAAGCTCAAGTATTGAAAAAATTTCTTTTTCCGATAAATCCTTTATACCCAAAAGATGCTTCATCAGAAATAGATTCTGTAAGTTAGTCCTAACCTTTGTCAATTTGATAGAAGAATACACAACAAATTCCAATTTTCACTAAACGAGTAAGCGGAAGTTTAAACTTTTACTTGCTTATCCTCCTTTGCTTCTGGATACCATTTGTCAGTCATAAACTCACCTTACAAAGCCTTTTAGGTGGCTATTGAAAAGAGTATTCACCTATCCCTCAGGAACAGAGAAGAAAATACACCTAATTGTCAATTTTAGACCTTATTAGTTGTCCCTCAATAAACTTCAAAATTTATAATCAGGATGCAGTCTTTCTTTTATCTCTATCGCAGTCCCTGTCGGGACTGGGTAAATACTTCTCTTAACAAACAAAAGGCTTGGTGTGAAGTGAAATTTGTGATTGATGAATACTATCTAGAAACAGAGAGAGTGAGTAAACAAAAAGTTGAACTTTATCTACTCACCTAATGGATTGGAATTTATTGCAACTAGGTAAGGCTTTTCTTCTACTCTTCTTAAAGTACCTAAGAGACTTAGTGAAGTGAAATTTCGTAACTGACGAACACTGTCTAGAACCAAAGAAAGTAAGCAAGCAAAACCTACTCATATAGTGAAAGTTGGGATTATTTATTGGGTTGTTCTTCATTTACTTGAATAGTAGTACAGAAACGCTTATTATTATTTACGAATATGACAGGTGATGTGAAGATAAAGTTGAGTTTAGGTAAAAAGATATTTCTCTCAGTTTCTGCAGTTCTTGTGGTAATGATAAGTATCATCTATTCATCTACTACTCGCTCCATCTCTGAAGGGCTTGAAAGCGAAATGAAAGTAAGAGGTGGATCTATATCAAAAAATGTTTCTTCTTCTCTTTCTACAATACTTTCTTCCATAATTGCGGAGAAAATAGCAAGAAACCCTCAACTGGAGAAGGAGATTTTTAAGTCTAGAGAGATAATGAACTCCATTTTCTCAGAATTACCTACAAAAGAAGAATATATTAACCTCATAGAAACATTTGCTTATATTCCCAAAACTGAAGATATAATGTGGGCAGCAGTAGTATCTCCAGACAATAAAATTCTCATTCATTCAAGTCCAGATATAGGGTTTATGCAAGACTTCTCACTACCAAAGGAGACATTCAGAAATTACGAACTATTTAAGGTTTATACCTTACTCTTAAATAATCTGAAAATAAGAAAATTAAGTCTCTTTGAAAAAATGTTCAGAGGCTTTATACCATCGGATTTGGAACTTGAGCAGAGTAAAAACAATATTTTGAACAAATTCTCATCAGATTTGAAAATTGATAAAAATTTGTCCAGCAAGTTGATATCCGTTTCCGAGGTAAACTTAGAAGATAACCTGAAAAACACTTACGAAAAGTTCAGTGTAATGTATTGGCAGATAAAATCCATTCAGAGGAAATATAACCAAGGTGAGTTTGGAGAAAAATTTAGAAGAGAAGTTGCAAAGCTTGTTGAAGTGTTGGACTACAACTACATAACCCCTAAGGTTGTAAAGCCTTACTTTAGCTCATTTGAAAGCTTTATCAAAGATAACAAAGAATTTCTAACAAAAGAAGATTATAATTTTCTCAAGTCAGCTTTAAACCAATTCCTAGAGAGTAGTTTTGGAGTAACAGGTTTTCTCCAATATTACTATTATGAGCAAGGGGGCAAGAAACAGAGAAAACTACTATTCTCTTACCCAGTGTTGATAAAAGAAGACTTTGAAAAATACGTAGCAGACTTGTATATAGGTATGTCAACGGAGAGCATAGACAAGACATTAGCAAGTGTTGAAAGACAGGTCCAGATAGGTGCATTAATAGCAATCTTAATAGCAATTCTTTTGGTAGTATTTTTATCAAGAAGGATCTCAAGAGGTGCAAGGATAATTACCAACGCTATGGGGGAACTGTCAAAAGGTGACTTAAGTGTCAGAGCTGAGGTTAAATCAAATGATGAGATAGGGTTTATAGCTAGAAACTTTAACTTTATGGTTGAGCAAATTGCTGAAAAAGAAAGAATGAGGGACATAATGAATAAAGTTGTGTCGGAAGAGATAGCAAGGGAACTATTGAAGAAAGGGATAGAACTTGGGGGAGAGATGAGATTCACAACGATGTTATTCTCTGACATAAGAGGCTTTACCTCAATGAGTGAGAAAATGGATCCACGAGAGCTTATCTCCATACTCAACGAATATATGACCGAAATGGTAGAGATTGTTAAGAAATATAGAGGAGTTGTAGATAAATTTGTAGGAGACGAGATAATGGTAGTCTATGGTGCTCCTATCTCGTTTGGAGAGAGAGAAGACGCCCTTCTTGCCGTTGCAACAGCTTATGAGATGATAAAAAAGATTGATGAACTTCACACAAAATGGCAAGAAGAAGGAAAACCATTGCTTACCCCAGGAATAGGAATAAATTCGGGAAACGTAGTTGCTGGAAACATGGGATCTAAAGATAGACTTAGCTATACAGTAATAGGTGATGCTGTTAACACCGCAGCAAGACTTTGCGGTTCAGCACCAGGAAAAACCTGTATCATAAGTAACGCTACATACGAACTTGTGAAAGAATTTGTTGAAGTTGAGGAACAGGAACCCATAAAGGTAAAAGGCAAAAGTGAAGTTCTGAAGATATACAAGGTTACTTCAATAAATTACATAGGATATGAGAAAGTCAGAAGTATTCTACTATCTTAGAAAACCAAAAACTACACTCCAGCTACACTCAGAAGTAAAAGAGCATGTAGTCGGAAGATAGTCTTCACATCAAGATTGAAAGATCACTTACATAATAAGACTTATCGTAGGATAATACAACAAACCCTTGTCTGAAAGTTAAAGCAGAGTGTAGTATAAACTCAATAACTATCCAACCGTTATGCCTCACCATATTCTCTACTGATAACTCAAGCTTATCTGAACCAAATACCTTAACCTTCTGAGAAATATACCTAGATAGTTTTTCCTGCGAATGCCTGGAAAACATTATCTTTTTGCTCCTATGCTTTGAGAAATCACCAGTGTTGATAATATACAAAAACTCACTCAGAAACTCAGTTACCACAGGTGTAGTAGTCATTGTTAGGTAATTATCGTGGTAAAATAGTTCAGGGAAGTCTCGCAAAGGATTGACTACAACGTTATCTACCTTGCCATCAAATACCAGTGTACTAGAAGAATCTCTAGGAATATCTATGGAGATATTGGTCTCAGTCCCTGAAGATATTATCTTGAGGGTTGTGGTTATTCTAGTAGGAGCAGTTGAAGAAACATTTATGTTCCTACCTGACACACTTATCTTCAAGTTCCAGAGGGTAGGAACTCCATCAAAAAGTGGCAAAAAAGCATCAAAACTCACACCAGTTATATTCCTGAAAGCTTCCTTAAAGACATCCAAACTTATCTCCCTATCTAAGCTTGATAAGTACTTAAAAAGCGAGATAAGAGAAATTTCCCCTACAACCGATGAGATATACCTAAACACCAGAGGATACTTTATGTATCTAGCTATAAACCAAGCCTCTTTAGCTTCCTTAGCAAAAGAGTAATATCTCATTTGCGAGAGATAGTTATCGTAAACTCTATCTTCAACCGATGGACTTAGGAACACTTCTGAAAGTAGCTTTATGCTAAGGTATTGCACTAACCCCTCAAATATTTCAACTAGATTATCATCTACAGAACCTTTTACAGCAGAATGAAGAAGTTCGTGTGAAATCACTATAAAGTTTTCCAATTTCTCTAGGTTTGAGAAATAATTATCAACAACTTGCTTTATTTCGTTAAGAACTATAGTATCACCTATTCTCTCTGAAAACTTGGACTTAGGAGAGTATATAATCTTGAGTTCTTTGGGAAATCTAAAATCAAACTTTGAAGTGAAAGCATTCAACGATAAGTTGATAAGTGAAAGTATTTCAAGAGATACTCCTTCATTACCCTTAGGTAAAACTATACTAACGCGCATGTTAGCCAAAGTCATGCTAAATAAATCTAGATAACCTAAAACTAACGGTAAGTTCTGCCTTCTCTGAAAGGTTATTAAATTGCCATTAGAAGCCGATAACTTCTTACCATCAAATACTAAATCTATTTCCTCAAGTGCTGATAGCTCAACTGTTGTAGTAGTAACTACTTCTTTTGTTCTCGCTAAGGAATCATTCCTAATGTATGGCAGTGTCTTCATCATTTCTGAGAGTACCACTATCCCCTTCATCTTGCATTCCTTAACAAGGTTATACTCGCAAGCAATTTCTAGTTCAATTTTATCAACTTTAGGTAGTTCCACACTATACGCTAGCAGTTCATCAACAGTTGTTACTTTGTAATTTGCCCTCAGACCGTTTACTTTAAATTCCCTCACCTCCCTGTCAAAAAGCACTACAACATATCTCTCACTAGGCAACAGTGAAACACTGTATAACATTTGGTTCTTAGGAAGTGAGATATGAACCTTAACATCAAGTATTTCAATGCCTGAAGTATTAGCTGTAAATACACTTAGAACCACTATTACTAGTAGAAATCTAAGCACAGTCATGAGAAGATCTTCTTGATACTGTTAAAAAGCCTTTTGAAAAATCCTCGCTTCCTAAGGTTTTGTTTCTTCACAATCTCTTCTATTTCCTCTTGAAGTAAGTTTTTTCTAACATAGTTTTCGTCAAATTCTATATCATCAAACATTTGTTTTTTGTCCAAGCTTATAACCCTTGCTACTATTTTCTTCCAGCCAAGCTCCTTAGCAGAAAGCAACCTCCTGTACCCAGCAATTAGAACATAATCCTCAGAGACTATAATAGGATTCAATAACCCCAGCTCCTTCATACTCCTTTTAAGAGGTGTTATATCTCC
>JBCNVF010000121.1 GCA_039630355.1 Brevinematia bacterium | reverse complement strand
CCTTTTGACTTTAGTTCTTCTTCCTTTCTAAGTAGTTCCTCTTTCTCTTTTTCAAGTTCTTCTCTTTTTTCCTTTAGCTCCTTTTCTTTTTTCTCTATTTCTTTCTTTTCTTCTTCAAGTTCCTTTTTTCTTATTTCAACCATTTCCTTTCTTTCATCTAGGCCAAGATCGTCTTGCTTCTTCAATTCTCTAATTACGTCCTCTTTGCCAATTTCTCCTAGTTTGGGTTTTTCTCCTAGGATAGATATTTTAGTGGGAATAACAAGTTCGGTTTTACCTGCCCATTCGTAGTATTTCGTTGATATACCGATGTTCTCGGTAGTGAAAGAAAACAAGTCGCTTACGTATCTTGCGCTGAAATAGTCAATGTCTCCTCTGTGGATAGCGTTGTAATAGGTTGTGAATACTGCTAGGATGTATGCTTCGCTGAATCTGTATCCAAATTTTTCTGAGAAATAGCCTGCAAGTATGAACCTTATAGCGTTTATGTGTTTTATTCTAGAACCTTTGGATACGAATATTATGTCCGCGCCGAAGAGTTCCTCGCTAGGTGGAACTCTTGTTACTGAGTATAGAAGATGGTTTTTCACTGCCATCTCTTCCGAAATTTCCGCAAGCTTTCTTCCGATATTTATCAGTTGCTTGACGCTAACACTTTTAACTTTTCCTCTATAATTCTCAAATACTACCTTCTTAGATTTTTTTATTTCCTCTTCGGCAACTTTTAACCCAGAGGCGGTGCTTGCCAAGAATACAAGTGGTATCAGTGCTAACAAAAGTTTCATAGATATACCCTCAGTTTTCTACATAAATATTTTAAACGACTGGATTGAGGTTTGATATTAATAAAGATGGAATTTAATTGGATAGGGTTTTTGGGGTTTAACTTTCTTCTCTGAAAATTTTCTTTTTAGGTGTTATGGGGTTTAGTTTATACATTGGACTATTTTTGGTATTGTCAGGTGTGGTAAAGTTGTATTCGGTGCTTTAGGTGCTTTCTTAAGCTGACACTCGGACTTTGGATATTCTAAATCCGGATATTTCTAGGACTTGTAGTGTAATGTCGGAGAATTTTATTTTCTGACCTATTTTTGGCAAAAATCCGTTGATAGTCATGATGATGCCACTTACCGTATTGTTTACTCTTATCCATGGGTATTCACTCTCAGCCTTGGATGGATTTTTGCCAAGAATTTCTAAGACTGTGAAGATACTTTCATTTCCGTCCACGATTAGAGATTTAGTAGTAGTTTCTCTTCTCCTAGTTTCTGATATAGCTTTAATTAGGGTTATCAAGATTTGTTCATATGAAACTATTCCCACGAGCGTTCCAGTATCGTTTACAACAAAGATAGGTTCCTTAAAATCTATTTCGGACTCAAATAGCTTTGATACTTCTAATCCTTCGTAGGCTATATATTTTGGTTTTCTAGCGAAATTTGTTATATTTCCTAGGGGATCAGTTTTTGGAAATTTTGATGAGATATGCCTTAAGTTTACAAATCCTACGGGATCTGTTCTGTTAAGAATGATGATGAAATCCTTTTCGGAGGTTGTGTCTATAGCTTCTTTCAGACTAGTATTTGGTGAAACTGTGTTGATTTCTTTAATTGGGAGCATAATGTTTTTTAAGTTGATCTCTTCTAAGCTGGCAATGTTTTTCAGAATTTCTGAGATTGTGGGGAATTCGCTTTCTTCAAACTCTTCTTGAATTACGGTTGCGATGTGTTCAAAGGAGATGGTATCTTCTGAGTTCTTCCTGAAGACTATGCTTCCGATGAAAGCGATAGGTAGGAAGATAGGGTAGGTGAGAAGAATTATTTTTTCTTTGTAACTTCTGAATAAGGCTTTGGGGAGGACTTCGGAAAAGACGAAAAGAAAAGGTGTTACTACAATTACTGAAAGCACTCCAGAAACAACCTCAGGTAAGTTTAGCTTAAGAAAGGTGTAGAAGATTGATATTGAAAATAGGACATTCCAGATAGTGTTTAGAAAGAGAAACACAAATAGAAATATCCTCTTGTTAAGAATGAGGAATTCTATCTTTTTATACTTTCTTGATGTGATATTAAGTTTGGATAAATCATAGATGTTGAGAGCTATGAACATTGCTTCAAAGCCTGAAGTTAAGGCACTGAGAATGGAGGTTATTACTGCAATTAGAATATACTCTATCATAGCTCACTCAACTAAGGCTTCAACGTTCTTAAGTTCTAGTGGTGACATATCTGGTGTGGTTCTCAATCCCGTACCTTTAAGTTTTGCAGTTGGTGATACTATTGTTGTTTTGTCTGACTCTGTATTGTATATTATTCGTTTATTACCATCCCATATAAGCCTTGAGGAGTAGACCTTAGTTTCGTTTTCATAGTTTTCTAGAACCACATTATCCCGTATTTCTGCCCTGTTTTTCTCGGTATGTATTTTACCAACTTTTCCCTTTAGGACGGAGGAGAGATTATTGTTCTTGAAAAACTTTATCTCTACGTTTTCTAAGTCTACTTCGTTATTTTTGTATATTACTGACTTTTCAGCGATAAGTTCCCACAGTTTTCTCTTTGTTTTAGGGTCTGTTCCAAAATACTTGAACTCCTTTGATACTAGAAGAACGTTGTTTGTGCCGATCTTTGGCTCTACTTTTATTACAGGGGGATCAACATCGTAATAACACCCAGTAGTGATTAATAATAAGGTAAGAAGGGTAATCTTCCTCACGAGAGAATGATAATTAATTCTTAGTATCTCTTTCCATTTCTGGAGAAAGTGTTTCAATAAATTCCAATTTCAGTTGGTAACTAAGCAAGATTCTAAACTTTTTGCTTAATTACTCTCTTTGGTTCCGGATAGTGCTCGTTTGATCGCAGAATTTTGCCTCTTACTAAGCCTCTTAGGTATTTGCTAAAAAAGGGTTTATTTACTCTCTTTTAGAACCCTACCTATTCGTATTTTGGTTATCATTCTACGAGCAGTCTATGGAGTTTTATTTTCTCAAAGTTACCTATTTTCGGTGGAGTGGAGTTGTAGGTTTTTACTTTCTTTGGATAGTCTACTTTCTCGGTGAGTATTGTAAGTTCAAAAGGTATTTTGAAGAATCTTTTCATTGCAATGATGTTACTGAAGGCTTTTGCTATTACGCAAAAATTTGACAGATATTCTTTTGGGGGTGTATTGTGTGATGAGTCTATTACTATTACATTTTTTGTGAGAGCTGAAGAGATATACTCTAGAAAGGCTAATTTTCTTTTTCTGTTTTCAACTAATATAAAGGTTTTATCGGAGAAAAGAAAGCTTAAAGGGATTCCGGGAACACCGTTACCGCTTCCAAAGTCAAATATGGTTTCAAATTTTTCAATGAAAGGTATAAAGTTATAGGAGAGTATTACATGGTTTTTCAAAAATTCTTCCGCCGTTTTGCAGGAAGTGAGGTTTGTTTTCTGATTCCATTCAAATAAGATGCCTAAGTACTTGTTAGTTTTTTCCTTTATTTCTTCTTCTAGCTTTTTCTCTACTACTATACCAAAGGTTGCTAATACTTCTCTTAAATCAATTGGCCAGGTCATAGATTTCTACGTAGTTAGGATTTTCTTATCCTAGGATTTCTCTTAGTAGCTCTTTGTTTAGCAGTTCTCCTTTTGTCATTTTGCTTTCAAGATAACGTTTTACAAATGGTGGTAGGACAAATGAAGCTTGATGTATTTCCCTGGAATAGAATTTCATCTTATTTAGTTCTTCTTTTGGCAAGTTGGAATACTTAGGTATTTCTGGAGGATTTTTCTTTGATGCTATTACGAAACACCAAGGGAGTATGAATGATGGTATGCAGGCATAGTATACTTTCACAAAACTTACAATATCTTTCACTTGGTTAATAATGTGCTTTGGGACATTTGGTGTTGTAAATATGGATTCAGATTGTATCACAAAAACACCTTCTTCGGATAGTAGTGATACTATCTTATTAAACGATTCTCTGGAGTAGAGGTTTTCTGCTATCTCTATGGGGGCACTTATATCTAGTAGGATTACTTCATATTTTTTTTCCGCTCTTTTCAAGAAATCAAAGCCATCTTCAATGTATATGTTGAGTTTTTCAAAGTTAGTGCCTTCCCATGTTTTGAAGTATTTTTTGGTTATTTCTATCATTCTTTTGTCTATTTCCACTAAGTCTATACTCTCAACAGTTGGATATCTTGATACCTCTCTTGCACATCCTCCATCGCCTCCGCCTATTATTAGGATATTTTTAGGTGATTCAACAAGAGACATCGGTACATGAACCATCATTTCATGGTAGATGCACTCGTCGATTTCTGTTATCATTATCAGTCCATCGGTTATTAAAGCTCTGCCAAAAGGAATAGTTTCAACAACCTCGATGAGTTGGAAAGGGGTCTTCTCTCTATGTAATATCTCCTTTATGCTTATCTCATAATTAAAACCAAAAAGTTCCTCATCTCTTAAAAAGTATCCGATGTCTCTGTTGTAGGACATGGAACTATTATATTTAACTTATGCAATCTATTTCAATCTCCTTATAGGATGATCAGTTCAATTTCCATTAGGTAAGTAGAAAGATTCAACTTTTTGTTTACTTACACTCTTTGTTTCTAGACAGCGCTTATTAATCATAAAGCTTCACTTCGTACCAAGCCTCTTAGGTGCTTATCAAGAGAAGTATTTACCCAGTCCCGACAGGGACTGCGAGAATAGTAAAAAGAAAAACTACATCTTAAGTTATAAATTTTGAAACTTATTGGTTGTTAGTGTTTTGAAAGTTATGGGTCAATTTTTTAGAATAAAATAACGAAACTAATATAAGGCATTTTATGGAAGATATAATTATACTAGGTGCACTTACGTTGGTAGTGTTGGTAATAGTAGTTGCTTTTCTCTTTAGATCGTTTGTTCAACCCTTGAAATTGGATCTTATAAAGAAAAAGATATATGATAAGAATTATGCTTCTGCTATAGCTGATCTAGAGGAGTATATAAAGAAGGATGAGAAAAATCCACTGGCGCATCTTTACCTTGCGGATTGTTACTATATGGTTAACAAGAGAGATTTAGCTCTTGTTGAGTATCGTCAGGCTCTGTCTTTAGGAAAATTCTCAAACCAAGTGATAGAAAAGCAAGCCCGATATAGGATGGCGGATATATATCTATCACTGGGTCAAGCGGAGGAAGCTCAAAAGGAATTTTTGCTAATATCTAAGATGGATCCCTCTGATTATAGGGCGTTGTTTAACATAGGCAAGATATTCTATGAAAGAAATATGAAGGATAATGCTTTGAATTACCTAACTAGAGCGGTTAAGGCGAATTTTTCGTTTGCTGATGCTTGGTTTTATATAGGAAAGATTCATCTTGAGGCTAACAGATATGGTGAAGCGATGAATGCATTTGTAAATTGTATCAAAAATGATCCCAAAAACTATGAGGCACACTATAATCTTGGGATAATATACAAGTCTATGAATAATACAGCTAAAGCGCTACAAGAGTTTGAGATAGCGGAGAGGACTCCTGACAATAGCCTTAAAGTGAAAACAATCTACCAAGTAGGACTTATTGCTGCAGATAGTGGTAATCTGGATAAGGCTATAAGTGAGTTCCAGAGAGCACTTAGGTATACAAACGAAGAGAATAGTGTTACTGTAGCGATAAGGTATGCTCTAGCTAGTG
>JBCNVF010000120.1 GCA_039630355.1 Brevinematia bacterium | reverse complement strand
AGAGGTAAGGTATGACTTTGATTCCTTTTTCTCAAGTCCAAGACAGCTAGCACTTGGAGATACTAGGTTACTTTATCCACACGATGAAATTCTGTTTTTATACAACCCTGCTATTCTATCATATACTAAGGAGAAGCATTTCTTCATAACGAAGATCTCTCTTTACAGTGGTGCCAGTGCTGGATATCTCTACAACGCATTAAACTTATCCTCTTACAACCTAAGCCCTACTGAATGGATAGGATTTGACTGGCAATCCCTAACCAACGAACTTCTTAGGGATCCTTATGGTATTATACTCAATGCTAATCCTGAGACTGGAATTTTTGGACCATTATGCTTGGGATATATGGGCAATGGTATTGGAATCCTATTATACAACAATTTTTTTTCAAAAATAGATATCAGGCAAGCTCCTGGGTTACCTTATGTTGAGCTTAAGTCTTTTGCAGAGATAGGAATAAGCCTCGGATTCAGCACTTATTTTGAAATATTGAAGTTTCATACTCTACACACGGGCATTTCTCTTTCCTACTCAAAGAGATACAAGTCTCCATTTTTCTATGGTGCTAGTGTCTTAGAGGTTGCGAAGTATTATGAAAACACAGCAAATCAGATTTATGAGTATGATGTTGGTGATTCCGTATGGGGCAACATTGGAATTGTGTTAGACGACGGAGGTCATTTTAAGTATTCACTCACCATAAACAACTTCTTCGGTAGGAGCTTTTACTGGACAAGGATTGTTTACCAAAACAACCAAGAGACTTTAAAAAGACAAAACTATGTAAGTTATATACCCCCTTCTATCGCTATTGGAACAATCTTTCATGTAGAGAAAATACCATACATTCCTACCTTTCTTTTGTCAGATTTCATAATTGAGCTTAATCTCGTTAACTTGCTAAAACTTGATGAATTCTGGTTCAAGAAAGTTAAAATAGGTTCGGAAATTTCAATTCTGAAGATCTTGAAAGTAAGAGGAGGTCTAAACCAAGGCTATCCCACTCTTGGACTAGGCATAGACATAGATATTCTAGTCATAGATGTAGCAGTATCTCAATATGAAGGAGGAGTTTTACCTGGACAACAGCCTATTCAGAATATCTCGTTGTCCGTTGAAATGAAAATTTAATATTTTTTACAGACATGATCTGCAACACAATATGCAGCAAAAGACTGAGGTTTAAAAACAGGTTTAAACCCTTGAGCTGAAACATATCCAAATGCTTCCTTTATAAGATTACTAGAAATGTAGGAGGAGGAGGTATTTATATCAAGGTGAATCTCTATCATTCTGTCAGGAACCAAAGGACAGAGAAGCAACCCTATTTCTACCGCTTTTTGAACTTCTGTCATTATCCTCTGCCTTATGGAACTTATTCTAGGTGTCTTTTCTACCTTAACAAACACATTCGCACCTCTTGATCTATCATGGTGTATAACAACAACCGTTGCGAAAATACAATGATCTTTTCTCTGCGAAGAATCACACCCGATGTATATTCCAGTCTGGAGTGAGGAAGAATTTATGATCCTTACTACCTCATATACATCAAACTTCCGAAACATTTACTCAATTATCAAGCAAATCTTCCCCAGTTTCAAACTTCTTACAAAGATGCAATAAAGTCTAAAACTTAAAAAGTATAAAACCAACAGAGAATAAGCTCAAAGACACTATACAAAACTCACTCAATCAACTTTTAAATATTCAAACCTTCTGATCTAAAACTAACAACTTTTTTTCAAAAACCGATAAAAATACAAGAGAGGTTGGCTATGAAAAAGATGATACTTTCTATAGTTATTTCGGTTTTGTGCACATCTTACTTGAGTGCAGTGATAAAAGAGACTCTGATTGATTTTTCTAAATCCGATGAACTCTTCAGAAAATTTATGCCAGAACCAAAGGAAACTTTTGATACCAACGAAAACGGAGTGTATAAAGTTTACGTAAGTGCTCAGGAGTATTTCATAGAAAACTGGAGAGTAGAACTAAACAGTTCTGCTAAGCATATGTCAATAGCGAACATGGTGAATAGTTACCCCAAGAGGGTAGAAAGTAAAACCTATGGTAGTGTTCTAGGAATAAGAGCTAGGTTTCCACAGGGAACAATGCCAGCGTATGCTATAATAAAGCCCAACTTTCCTATTCCAGTGTTTGACGAGAACGGCAAGTTTATAAACGTTGGCAACGGTGTAGCAATAAACGTAAATGAGATAAAATCCATATCCATCAGAGTAGCAGGTAGAAACTACTTGTATCACATAGGAATAAGACTTATGGACAGAGACTTCAATGTAAAAGAATACTTTTTTGGAGATCTGTTTTTCCAAGGATGGAAGACACTTGTATGGTATAATCCTAACTTTATTGATGATGAAAGGCTGAAGATACTGAGAAGAGACTCTCTCTACCCTAAACCTATACCGTTTTATAGGCTAGATTCAATAGTTATTTACAAACCTCCGCAAGCCAATGGAGGAGACTTTATAACCTACATTCAAGGTATTGAGATAGAATACACTCCATTTCTTATAGAGCCAGCTGACGAGATTGATGATGAAAGTGTATGGCAAATCTTGGCAAAAGAAACGATAAGGAGGAAGAATATAGAACAAGCTAGGATGACAGACTTTTTTGAGCTACTGTTAAGAGAACGGAAGAGAATAAAGGCTATGTATAACGAACTTCTTGAAGAGACAAGACAACAACATCAACAACAGGGGAGATAGAGAGTATGTCCGAGCTTAGGCAAAACATTGTATACAAGGAGTGGGTGATAATAGCAAAGGAAAGAGCAAAAAGACCTCATGACTTCATAGATGATAGTCCAAAGTTGGTATCAGATAAGGAATACGATGAAAATTGTCCTTTTTGTCCTGGTAATGAAAGTAAATTCCCTCACAGGGAGGTTGATAGGGTTGTTGAAGGTGGCAAGTGGATATTGAAATCTGTTTTCAACAAATTTCCTGCATTAAACGATGAAACACAGTTTGAGTGGATTGAGAAAGATATATTCAGAACAATTTCTGGATACGGAATTCATGAAGTGATTATAGAATCCCCTATTCACAACACAACTCCTGCACTTATGAGTGAAAGTGATGTTGAGAAGATATTAAGGTTTTACAAACAGAGGGAAGGTGAGATTATGAAGAAAGAGAACATAGAGTATGTTGTTATTTTTCGCAACCACGGATATAAAGCTGGAGCTTCGTTAGTGCATCCTCATTCTCAAATCCTCGCCCTACCTATAATACCAAGAGACGTGAAACAAAGGGTAGAAGAAGCATTCAAGTATTATAGCGATCACGGAAAATGTGTATTCTGTAGAGTAATAGAAGAAGAGATGAAAACTAGGGAAAGAGTAGTAATTGAAAGTGAATACTTCATCTCTGTGGTATTATACGCTGCGTCATCCCCATTTCATTCATGGATACTCCCGAAAAGACATTCCTCAAGATTCTCAGACATAACCGAGGAGGAAATAAGAGATCTAGGAAAACACTTGAAAACATTTCTACTCAAACTCTATAAAGGCCTAAACAACCCTGACTACAACTACATAGTGCGAACCTCACCCGTGTCCTATGGCCGAAACAAATACTTCCACTGGTATATAACCATAGTCCCCAGACTCACAAGATCCGCAGGGTTTGAGCTAGGTTCTGGAATGTTCATAAACCCCTCTATTCCTGAGGAAGATGCTAGATTTCTAAGAGAGCTTGAAGTTTAATCTATATCTATTAAGGCAATTCGTACAAAAGTCCAATCCAATTGCAACAAAGCACCTGACCACATCTTTAGCCTTTTAAACTCTCCCTTCTCTATTGATACCACTGTGCAAATTGAGTAGATTTATACTAATGGTCAAAAAGAGGAAAGTTGCAACTAAGAGATTCATTGACTCCTTATGTAATGTCCTTTCTTCAAAAAAGGCTGAGGACATAAAGATTATTAACACTACCAAAAAGACCTCAGAGTTTGACTATATGGTGATAGTCACAGCCAATGGCAAGTATCATATTGAAGCAATAGCCGATGAAGTAGAGAAATTCATTGAAAACAACAATATCACAGTTCTTGGAAAAGACGTAAACCCGGAGACAGGATGGATAGTCTTTGATTTAGTGCATACGGTTATACATATAATGAGTCCGGAAGTTAGGGAATACTACTCCTTAGAAAGGATATGGGAAACACCTAAGTGATCTATACTTTAAGATGAAATCTTCTCAAGATCATACTGACAGCTCTGTTAAGATCATCCACAGAAAGGGAGTTTAATTCCAAAATCTCGTCAATTTCGGTATTCCTAAAGAGGGTAATCTGCCTTTTAGCAAGATTTCTAGTGTTCTTTTTTATCAATTCTACCATTTTTTCATAACTAACTTTACCATCTAGGTATTCGCAAACTTCTCTGTAGCCTATTGAAGAAAGCGGGTATATATTCCTGCCATACCTGCTAGTGATCCATCTAACTTCTTCAACCAACCCTCTCTTTAGCATCTTGTCAACTCTTTCATTTATAGCAGAATAAAGCTCTCTTCTATTGGGAAGAACTAGAAAGGAGAAAATCTTAAACGGGGAAGGTTTTGTGTTTTCTTCCTGTAACTTGGAGAAAGGTTTACCAGTTACTTCGTAAACCTCCAGCGCCCTTATTATCCTTTTCAGATCATTCCTACTTATCTTACGAGAATACTCAGGATCTATCCTTGCTAAACTAAGGTATAGAAACTCTTTCCCTTTCTCTTGAGCAACTTTGTAGAGCTTCTCTCTTATTTCCAAGTTAGCT
>JBCNVF010000119.1 GCA_039630355.1 Brevinematia bacterium | reverse complement strand
CTGGACGCAAAATTTTTTCAAGTGTTGAAAAAAGGTGGGGGGTTTCCAGAAATAGATATACAATTCAAAGAAAAATGGTGGGTTGCAAAACGTTTTACTAAACTGCTTATCTCTATTACTTGAAAAGCTTAGAGTATTTTCATTTACAATCTTAGTGATAACTTTGGTTAATGGTTGTGCAGGAGTAAGTAGGCCCCCAGCGGGGGATACAAAAGTTTTTGAAACAATAGCGTTGTAGTTGTATTTTATTTAGTTTGTGGGTGAAGGGAAGCTATGAAGTTAGATACTACAAAGTACATATTCGTCACAGGTGGTGTGTGTTCTTCTCTTGGTAAAGGGGTAAGCACAGCTTCTGTTGCTTTGCTTCTTAAATCAATGGGATACAAAGTTAATGTTGTGAAGATAGATCCATATCTCAATGTAGATGCGGGAACGATGAGTCCATATCAACATGGGGAGGTTTTTGTGACCTTTGATGGAGGAGAGACCGATCTGGACCTAGGAACATATGAGCGTTTCTTGAACCAAAGAATGTACAAAGTAAGTTCTATTACCGCCGGAAAGGTATACAAAAGCGTCATAGAGAAAGAGAGAAGAGGAGACTATCTTGGGCAAACTGTTCAGGTTATACCACACATTACCAATGAGATAAAGGACATGATAAGACAGGCTAGATATTTTGAAGGAGAGGAGGTTGATATTCTTCTTGTTGAAGTAGGTGGAACAGTTGGGGATATTGAGAGTATTCCTTTCATAGAAGCTATAAGGCAGTTTTCATTAGAAGTGGGTAAAAGAAACTGTCTCTTTATTCATGTTACTCTCCTTCCTTATCTAGCATCCTCGGATGAGATAAAAACCAAGCCTACACAACATTCAGTTGCTAAACTTAGGGAATTGGGTATTCAACCTGATATGATAGTCTGTAGAAGTGAAAAGGATTTTTCAAAAAATGAGATAAAGAAGATAGCTTTGTTTACAAATGTAGAAGAGAGAGCTGTAATAAAATCTCTTAATATGAGCACTATTTACGAAGTTCCTCTTTCCTATGTTGAGCAGGAGATGGATAGAACCATATGCGACCTTTTAGGTATTCAGCATTATACTCCTGACTTCTCTTTACTGCGGAAAAAGATAGAGATTTTTAAATCAATTGAAGATGAAATTACTGTAGCAATGGTTGGGAAGTATGTAGGACTTAGAGATGCATACAAGAGTATTTATGAATCTCTTTTCCATGCAGGTGTGGAAAACAAGGTCAGAGTTAAAGTAGTAAGTATTGAAGCAGATAAAGTTTCCGAAGGGGAGCTTGAAGATGTTCTCTCAAAGGTTGATGGTGTGCTTGTGCCTGGAGGTTTTGGCAAAAGAGGGATTGAAGGGAAACTACTTTCGGCTAAGTTTGCTAGAGAAAACAATATTCCTTTTCTGGGAATATGTCTGGGAATGCAGGTAATGGCAATAGAGTTTGCTAGAAATGTCTGTGAGCTTAGTGATGCTAATAGCCTAGAGTTTGAATCAAAAACATCACATCCGGTCATATCTATGCTAGATGATCAAAAGAGAGTTGTGATAAAGGGTGGCACTATGAGATTAGGGGCTCAAAAAATTCTTCTGAAGAAAAATACAGTGGTCTACCAGGAATATGGGAAGGAAGAGGTTTACGAAAGACACAGGCATAGATATGAGTTCAATCCAGAATATATACCTTCATTTGAAGAAAACGGAATGGTCTTTTCGGGATTCAGCGATACTGGTCTAGTGGAAGTTCTGGAGAATTCTAACAGTAGGTTCATGATTGGAGTGCAGTTCCACCCAGAGTTCCAGTCTTCAATATTTTCTCCAAATCCAGTCTTCAATGCTTTCGTTAAAGCAATGATTAACACTATATAAATGTGAGAATCAGTAAAAGAGAAGTAAAAACAATAATCTCTTTTCTAGAAGAAGTTTGGGAAAATGAGGAATCTCTTGTCAAAAGGTATAGCTCTCTAAAGGGTAAAACACCATTTCAGATTTTAGTCTCTACAATCCTAAGTCTTAGAACCAAGGATGAAATAACCTACTCTGTTGCTAGTGAACTCTTTAAGGATCTTAAAGAAGCCAGAGATTTTGTGGAGATATCTACCAAAGAGCTTGAGAGAATGATATATCCTGTTGGTTTTTACAGAAACAAAGCAAAGGCTATAAAAAAAATTGCAAAAGAGATTTTGGAAAAGTATGGAGGTAATGTTCCTGCGAATATTGACGATCTTCTGAATCTCCCAGGTGTTGGTAGAAAAACAGCAAATCTTGTTCTATCTACTGCATTTGGTAAAAATGTCATATGTGTAGATACCCATGTTCATAGAATTTCTAACAGACTTGGCCTTGTTAATACCAAAACTCCTGAGGAAACTGAAGTTGAGTTGATGAAAGTATTACCAAAAAACTACTGGAAGAAGATAAACCACCTTATGGTATCTTTTGGACAAACTATTTGTAAGCCCGTAAAGCCTCGGTGTGATGTGTGCAAGTTGGTAGATCTCTGCAAGTATTACCAATCTCTTCGTCGCTAATTCTTTCCTGATGTTTAAATCCTTATCTTAAAAAAACCTCTTCCAGCTTTTCTCTATCTACATAGACAAGTGAAGGTCTGCCATGTGGACATACGAAAGCGTTATTAATTGTAGCATCTTCTAGCAACTTATATGCCTCTGAAGATGTTATCGTTTCACCAGATTTTATCGCACTTTTGCAAGAGATTGTAGATAGGACCGAGAGAATATTTTCTGGTGTTGGTTCCATCCCTTCCTTTATTTTTTCACATATCTCTAGAATGATGTTTTCTGGGTTTCCTTCAGCTTTAAAGAATGAAGGAATTGCTAAAATATTTACTTCGCTTTCATAAACTTCAACATCAAATCCTAGTTTACTAAAAACCTCCTTGTTTTCTAAAATGATGCTTGAGTATTCTCTAGAAAGTTCTACTTTTGTAGGGGATAGTAGAAGTTGCTTTGGTAGTTCTTTGCCGTTTAGCAGATTTTCGTAGAGTTTTGAGAAGATTATTCTTTCCTGAACAGCGTGTTTGTCTATTATTATAAGTTTCTGGTTATCTTGATCTTCAAAGATCAGGTAGGTATGGAATACTTCTCCTACGAACTTTATGTTGGTTTTTTCTTCAAAGATCGGTCTGAGTTCTCTACGCTCTGCTTTGGGAAAGTGGTTTAGTAGTGTCTGGGTTTGAGTTTTAGACTGAATGTGGAGTGATGTGGATTGAGGTTTTCTGACTGTGTATGATCTAGGGATAACTTCTTTCTCTTTTGCTAAAAAGCTTTCTATTGACCTTTTTAGGTCTGTTTCAAATTTGGTGAACTCAAAGGAAGTCTCGTCAATGTCTAAAACCTGGTCAAATTTTGAAATTCCTTCTCTTATGAGTTTTATGATGTAATGAAAAACTTTTCCTTCATTTTTAAACTTTACCTCCTTCTTTGCTGGATGGATGTTAACATCAATAAGTGATGGATCTACTGAAACAAAGCAGAAAACTATTGGGAAGTTGCCTTTTGGGACGAGGTTTGAGTATGCATTTGATATTGCAGTAAAGAAGGTTTTTGATTCAACAAAGCGTCTGTTGACAAAGAGTTGTTGAAGGTTTCTTGTTGGTCTGAATACCGAAGGTTTTGAGAAAAAGATTTCTATTTCCATTTCATCAAATTTTTTCTTGCTGTAATTTAATTCTTTGATCTCGGGGTAGACTGCTTTTATTCTCTCGCCTATGGATTCTGTCTTTGGCAGGAAGAGTTCTCTTTTTAGGTTATGTGATAGTTCAAAACATATTTCTGGAAAAGGAATTGATTTTTTTACGAAAACATCTAGAATGTTTCTAAACTCCGTTGTTTCGCTTTTTAGAAAGTTCCTTCTAACTGGGAGGTTGAAAAAGATGTTTTTTACTTTTACTGCTGTTCCATCTGGTGAAGGATGGGGAGTGATGGACACAAGTTTTCCTCCCTTGATTAAGAGTTTATACCCTTCTGATTGATGCTTTGGCTTTGATACTATTTCTAGTTCTGATACCTCAGCAATACTTGCCAGAGCTTCTCCTCTGAATCCCATAGTTTTTATACTGTATAGATCCTCAATGGTTCTTATCTTACTTGTTGAGTGTCTTAGGTAGCACTTTTCTAGATCCTCCTTGTCCATTCCTTCGCCATCATCAATCACTTCTATTAGTTTCTTACCTCCATCAATTAGATTTACTGATATTCTACTACTGTTTGCATCTATGGAGTTATCTATAAGCTCCCTCACCACCGAATAAGGAGCATCTATAATTTCACCTGCGGATATTTTTGCCACTACCTCTTCTTTTAAGATCTCAATTTTCCCCATGTTTTAAAATCCTTTTTTCTTATATTCAGAGTGAGGCCCTATGTTAAGCTCTCTAAAGCTTTCTTCAACGATACTTTCTTGACCTATCAAACTCTTTTCAATGATCATTCCTTCAACTTTTGCTCTTTCCTCTATTATGCTTTCTTTGACTATGGAGTTTTTGACCAATGCTCCTTCGTGAATTGAGACGAAAGGTCCTATAACGGAGTCCTCCACTAGTGAGTTCGGACTTATGTAGACAGGGGGGATAATTACGGAATTTTTGACATTTATCCCGCTTATGCCGTTACTGTGAAATTTTTTTAGCAACTTGTTGTTTGCTTCTATAAGCTTTTCTTTACTGCCACAATCGTAAACCTCGCTAGTTTCAAACACCCCAATTCTCTCACCTCTTTTTATCATTTCCATCAGAGCATCCGTAAGTTGATACTCATTTTTTGTTTTAATGTTATTTTCTATTATGTAATCTATCGCACTGATAAGAGGTTCTGCTTTTGAGAAATAGTATATTCCGGATATAGCAAGGTTTGATATTGGTTTGCTTGGCTTCTCAACGGTTTCTTTTATGTATCTTCCATCCTTTTCCAAAACTACCACTCCATACCTATGTGGATCTTCCACGTTTATAACACCAATCTTGTGTTCCCCCTTTGGAGTTTCCTCTATGACTTTTCGGATATCAGCAAAAAGGATCAGATCACCCAAGACGATAAGGACTTGGTCTGAAGGAAGCAGTTGGTTCTTGGCTAAACTTATTGCATGTGCTAAACCTTTAGGGTTTTCCTGAAGAATAAACTTTTTATTAACCCTAGGATATGCTCTTTTTATATGCTCCTCTATCAGTTCCCCTAAGTAACCTACTATAAAAATATATTCCTCAACCTCAACATCTTTCGTTATATCCATTATGTAGTCAATTATCTTTCTATCGGCTACATTTATTAAGGTTTTTGGGATGAGTAAGGTGTGCGGCCTAAGGCGAGTTCCTTTACCTGCTACAGGTATTATTACCTTCAATCCCATAACTAAATTCTCCCTACTCTCAACAGAGTAATTATAACAATTTCCTTCTATGGAGTAAAATTATAGGATTCATTTACTCAAACTCATTTTAAGCAGGACTAACCAGAATATTGGAGCTCCTATTAATCCTGTTATAATGCCTATTGGCAGTTCGTACATTGGCAAAAGAATTCTTGAAACTACAAAGCAGGCTTGGAGAAAGGTTCCCCCGATGATACCAGAGAGTATGATACCATCTTTTGTATCTAGAAAGGATAGCCTGTGGAAAAGGAGTGAAACGATGTTTGGAATCACAAACCCAACAAAGCCTACTACTCCAGAAAGAGAAACGGCGGTAGAAGATAGAAGTATTGTAAAAACTAGAAATACGCTTCTCCACAATCTAATGTTTATACCTAAAACATGGGCGTCTATATCTCCTAAAGAAATAATATCAAGCTTTTTAGAAAAAAAGATCAATCCAATAGCTGAAGCTAGAACAATTACCCCACATATGATAGCAAATTGGTTACTAGGGATAACTACACTACCCAGTAAGAACGAGAATGTCTGTTGCAATTTATAAGGATTTAGAAAAGATTGGATTAGAACTATAGTGCCCGATAGGAAGGAATTTAGCATTACTCCGAATATTACGACTTTTAGGGAATCTTTGCTAACTGCCGAGATCAGCATTACTACAGTTCCTGCTAGAAGGCCAAATATTAAAGAAAATGCTATCCTCATCATTGAGAAGTTTGTTATGGTATCAATACTTAGAACTGAGAAGATAGTTACTCCCAAGGCACTACCAGATAGAACTCCAGTTATCCCAGGGTCAACCAAATTATTCCTCATAATTCTTTGTAAAATAAATCCTGAGATTGCTAAGGCTATTCCTGTCAGTAGTACGGCAAAAGACTGTAAGACTCTTATTCTCAGTATCTGCAGATCTGTTTTCTCTTCCACTCCGAAAATAAGTGATCTTATGAAACTTACGTTGGTGGTGCCAAATTCAAATGAGAGAATTGATACTAGTAAGCCTAAGCTGAGGATAGATGCGTAAAGGACTACTCTTCCTAATACTTTTCTCTTATTGATTTTCATCTAGCATCTTCCTAAACTCTTCTATTCCTCCTTTAAAATCTTTAACATTTTTAAACCCCTTTGAGAGCATTAGTTTAGAGATTATCTCGCTAAACACTCCGCTATTACAAACCACAAAATAAGATTTTTCTTTGTCAAAGCTTTCTATCTCCTTAGGAGCTTTGAAGAAGTCAAGATTGATTGCTTCTACACCTAGGGAATGGTAAAATCCTTTATCTTTTTCAAACTCTTCGGGTGCTCTTAGGTCTATCACTATGTCTACCTGAATCTTCTTCATTTTAGGTATTGTGGTATAGGAAGTCCTATTTTTTCTCTTATTAGGATTTCCAAGGTTTTTGCCAGATCTTGTTTTTGTTCTAGTGTAGCTATAGCTTGATCTATGCCATTTCCTAGCTTTTCATCTTTGTAATAATACCAGTTACCGCTTTTTTTGATAATCTCTAGTTCTGATCCTACTGTGAGGATTTCATAGGGTTTTGATATTCCTTTGCCGTAGTATATAGCAATATCGGCGAACTTGAAGGGGATTGCTACTTTGTTTTTGGCTATTTTTACTCTACAGGTCATTCCTACAATTTCTTCACCCTTCTTTAGGCTTTCTATTTTCCTTGTTTCTATTCTCATTGATGCGTAGTATTTTAGGGCAGTGCCACCGGTGGTGGTTTCTTGAGGTCCTCCGTAGGTAAAACCTGTTGAGATTTTCATTCTTAGTTGATTTGTGAAGACGATGGCGGTATTGTGTTTAGCAGAGACAGAAGCGAGCTTACGCATAGCCTGACTCATTAGCCTTGCTTGCACTCCTATAGTTTGTTCACCAACGTCTCCATCTATTTCTACCTTTGGCACCAGTGCAGCAACGGAGTCAACAACTATCACATCAACAGCGTTACTTCTTATTAAGTTCTCTGCGATGTTCAGAGCTTGTTCTCCGGATTCAGGCTGAGAAATAACTAGATCCTTTATCTTCACACCTATTGCTTCTGCATAAGCTGGATCTAACGCATGTTCAGCATCAATGAAAGCTGCAATACCTCCCTCTTTCTGAGCCTCTGCTATTATGTGCAAACATATGGTAGTTTTACCAGAAGCTTCATGTCCGTAAACCTCAATTATCCTTCCTCTCGGTATTCCCCCCACACCAGTTATCCTATCAATCATTATAGAACCTGTTGAGATCACCCCCACTTTCTCAATAGGTTTTTCGTCACCTAGAATCATCACCGAACTCTCTCCATAATTCTTCTTGATTCTGCTTATAGCTTCCAAAAGGGCTTTCTTCTTGTTCTCCTTTTCGTCTTGCATAGATTACCTCTCAAAAAACTACTTTTCTCAGACTTAACTCTTAGTGAGCCTCCGTGAAATGTTACATCAGCAGATAGAGAATTTTCAACTTATCTCGGGGTGTTTAATAAAGTCTAAAATTTAGCAGTAGGTGTAGTTTTTCTTTTATTCTTTTCGCAGTCCCTGTCGGGACTGAGTAAACATTTCTCTCAGCAAACGCCTAAAAGATTTGTGTGAGGTTAGACTTTGTGATTGAACAAACACTATCTGGAACCAAATGGAGTGAAAGTGAATAAAAGGCTTGGGATCTTGATTACTCTTAGATGTATTAATCTTAGTCTTAAAAACTTGTTAATTAGTAAGGAACAAAGATATAATTACTTCATAAGCAGGAGAGTTGATATGAAATTTCGTTTGATTGCAATCTTACTTTTACTGTTTCTTTCAAAGATAGCGTTTTCGCAAAACCAGATACTAGATAAAGTAATAGCCATTGTTGGTGATAAAGAGCCCATAACTCTCCTAGAGTTTGAAAAGAGAAAACTCTTTTTTATCTCTAGGATTAGTAATGTCACTGGCAGTTTGACTAATGTAGGGAACTTGCAATCTTTGGATAAAGAAATTATGGAGAGATTGATAATTGAGAAGATGGTTTTTCTCATAGGAAAGGAGAAAAATGTAATAGTTCCAGATGATAATAAGATTATCTCTGGTATAACTGATGAAAAACTTAGGGAAGAAGTGAAAAAGGAGAGGTTATTTCTGCATGACTATATTTCAGAGATTAAACAGCAATACATTCTCTCCAGAATTGTAACATCTGAGGATACGCTGAAGAATTATCTTTCTGGAGACCCTACTGAAGAAGAAGTTAACGAAATGGTAGGGCAGTTATATGAAAAGAATAAGCAAAATCTTAAAACAGTGAAAGCCAGTTTCATAATTATATCTGTTCTATTGCCAGCTAATATAACACTTAAGGAAGAGAAAGAAATAGAAGATGTATTTTTAGAGATAAGTAATCTAGTGGAGAAAAAAAAGTATAGGCAGGCAGTTCAGCTAGCAGAAAATAAGCTTAGAAAATACCTAGTTCCTGAGGCGACTAAATTTGTTGAACAGCCGAAATCTTTTCATCTTCTTGTTAGAGAAGGTTTTCCGATGGAGTTTTTAGGACCCATTGCTAATGTCAAGTTAGGGCAACCTCTGCCTTATCCTATAAAGGGGTTGAAGCTTAAGGGGAAGGAATACGCAATAGCTTTGAAGTTGTTATCAAGAGAGGAAACAGAATTGTCAAAAGAGGAATTTAAATCTATGATCACTCAGGACCAAAACTTCAAACAGCAACTTTCACTGAAGGTTTACGAAGACAGGTTAAGGATGTGGATAGTTAAAACCTTTAGGAGTTATGGTTACGACGTGAATTTTCTAGATAAAACTTATGAGGTTAAAATTTGGTAAGATTCTTATAGCAACAACGAATAAGCACAAGTTTGAGGAGATAAGGAGTATACTTTCAGGTTTTCTTAAAGGTGTGAGTTTTTTGTCTTTATCTAACCTTAAGAAGGTTAAAGAGCCGGAGGAAAATGGTAGAACGTTTTTTGAGAATGCCCTGATAAAGGCCAAGTATTATTACTCTTTATTCAAAATACCGGTGATAGCCGAAGATTCTGGACTGGAAGTTGAAGCTTTAAATGGTGAACCTGGGGTTCTATCTGCCAGATACGCTGGACCAAACTCAACTCAAGAGAGCCTAATTAGAAAACTACTCAAGAACATGGAGGGTAAGGTAAACAGAAATGCTAGTTTTGTGTGTTGTGTAGTCTTTATGTATGATAAAGACAGGTATATATTCTCTGAAGGGGTAGTTAGGGGGAGCATATCCTACAGTCCTAAGGGAAACTATGGGTTTGGATATGATCCTGTGTTTATACCTCAGGGGTATGACAAAACATTTGCAGAGCTAGGACCAAAGTTGAAAAATCAGATAAGCCATAGAAGAAAGGCGCTTTTGGAACTTGTTGTAAAGCTTTCGGAAACCAATTTGGGTTGAAACTCTTTATGTGAGGAGTCACTATTTTAGCAGAAAAAGTTTTGTTTGCTCTGATAGCTTTAGGGAAAGCTCAAGCTACCGATAAATCTTAATATGATCAATGAAGTAAGGGATATTAAGTTTTTCTTTGATGCTGGAAAGCAAATTGAAAGGCTAAGAGATGACTTTAGTATTAGCAGAGGCAGTAAAGATAAATTAAAGGATGTTTCTGAGGAGTTTGAGGCCATATTCGTTAACCTTATGCTGAAGGAGATGAGGAAGAGTATAAACGAAACAGGATTTTTGAAAGGATACAGGGAAGATATTTTCCGGGACCTTCTTTACTGGGAATATTCAAAGCTTATTGCTGTGAATACTCCACTAGGCATAGCAGAGAAGATATACGAACTAATTCAACATAGCAAAACCTAAAATTCTTTAAGTTCGAGACAAGAATTTGGCAAAAGTTTTTCTTTACAGCTCTACTCCTTTCTGGTGCATATCTTCTTGTCCATTTCCGTAATGTGATTTTTGACCCAATCCAGTAGCAAATACTGAACTTTGCTCAAAAGCTCTGGAGTTAGTCCTTTGGTTTTCAAATCAAACTTCAGTTTATTTGCCTCCATAATAAAGAACTGATGTTGTGATTTATGGAGATTTAACGTTGGACAAGAATTCTCTTCCATCATCTTCTCCTCAGTCTGGAAATGGAATACTGAGTACTCAGCCATAAAGTCAAACACCTTCTCCACCTCTGAGAAAATGACTTTAGCATTAGAATCTAACAATTTATCCAAAAAGTTATTTATTGCATCTATAAGCTTTTTATGCTGTTCATCTACTATCTCTATCCCTGTCTTTAAGCTATCGTCAAAGATCAATCTATTCATAATCTACCTCCAGTTGTAAAATATATTTAATTTCGTGTGAAACTTCAATTGAAACTTTAGTGTCTGCTGATTTTGAAAATACTCCGAAATCGCTTTAATCTCCCAAGAATGAACTAACGCGATAAAGACTCTTTTCACACCAAAATGTGTTGGTAAGGTGGTGTTAACTTCTGTTTGTGGAGATGAGAGAATTACACTCATTATGTCCCGAAAGCTCTTTAGAAAAGAGCTATGATGCTTTTGAGATTTACTAGTGTATTATTTTATGTCGTTAAGAAGTTTGAAAAGTCAAAATATTTTGGTATAATTCGCATAGTTTCCTTTTAGAAAAAAGAGGAGAAATAAGATAAATTTCAATACAGTGTTTGTTATAGCGTCATACTAGGATTTTCAGCTTCGGAATTTATTGTGATTTTGAACTTCAAAACTGATTGGTAATATAATTATATTTCAACGTATGCTCAAAGAGTCTGTAGGCTTGAGGTGAGTGTAGAACGAGTTGATATTCTAAGTAATCGCATTTTAGCGTATACTTCTGTGTTTTGGGTAAGGGTAAAGTATGGGAAAAAAGGAAAAGAAAAAGAAGAGTATTAAAGAAATAATTTTGGAGAACTTAAGAGTCATCGGTGAGGCTTATATAATAGCATTTGTGATAAGGCTTCTTATTCTTGAGGCTTTTGCAATACCAACTGGCTCAATGATACCAACAATAGAAATAGGAGATAGAATAATAGTAATCAAACCGATATACGGCATAAATTTTCCTATAATTAACGTTAAAACTCCCGGAGTTTACAAACCAGAACGAGGTGACATAATAGTATTCAAAAATCCAACTTATCGCTCACCGGGTTTTCTAAGGGAGTTTGTGACACTTATCACATTTTCAGTTATAAACGTTGATAATGAGCCAAAATATTTCGTAAAAAGGGTTATCGGCGTTCCAGGAGACACTCTTGATATTGTCAGTAACGAAGTTTACATAAACGGAAACAAACTCAAAAGGGAGATTATTAGGAGGGAGGGAAACTGGACATACTTTGAAGAAAGTTTTGGCGATAAAAGGTGGGTAATGAGGTTAAAGGGTGAAACTCTTTCCGAAGATGGAGTCATCAGGACATTTTCAATCTCTAATCTATACTATATGTATGACTTAAGCTCAAGGCTCATCCTTTCTTCACAAGGTATACCGGAAACTTACTTTCCAAATCTGGAGTATTTCAAAAAGGATCTTGAGAAGGTCAAGAATTCCCTAAAACAAAATAGAATCCCGGAAGGATACTACTTTGTCATGGGGGATAATAGAGACGAAAGTAGTGACAGTAGATACTGGGGGCTTGTGTCAGAAGAATTGATCATAGGCAAAGGGGTTGTCAGGTTTTGGCCACCGGCTAGAATAGGAGGATTGTAAAACCATGGATGATATCTACCTAGAACACATACTGGATCACTTCAAAAATCCAAGAAATTATGGTAAAATTCAGGAATATGATGTGTTTTTTGAAGGCGGAAATCCAGCTTGTGGTGATATGGTAAGGTTTTACATAAAACTTGACGAATCTAAAAAGATCGTAAAGGATATAAAGTTTGAAGGTAGGGGTTGTGCAATAAGCCAAGCTTCAGCTTCAATACTAACGGAACTCGTCAAGGAAAAGGATATAGAATTTGTCAGAAACTTGACCAAGGACGACCTTATTGAAGCACTAGGAATAGATTTAAGCCCAACTAGGCTAAAATGTGCAGTTCTTTCACTTGAGACGCTGAAAATGGCCCTTTTTAGTAAATAGGTTACACTTGATACGGAAGCTCACTTTTTACACGCTTCTCAAGATAACTTACTAAGTTACCTATGTCCATAACATAGCCAATCTTACCGTTACCGAGAATGGTAGCAGATACCACTCCCGGTGGTGAAACCAATGTATAATCTATAGGTCTTAAGAATATATCCTCTTCCTTCAGAAACTTGTCTATCACTAAAGCATATTTTTTGCCAAGGTAAGAAACAATCAAAACATCTATTTCTTCCCCAAGCTCCCCATCTTCAAAATATATCTCTCTAAGAGAGTAGACCTTTATAACTTCATCCCTTATCTTAACAACCGACTTACCCTCAAAAGTTGTTATCTCATCTCTTTTTATGGTAATAGCCTCTTCTATTGAGTTTACAGGAATAGCAAATATCACTTCCTTTATCTCAAACAGTAGAACTTTCATTATAGCTACTGTCAATGGAAGCTTTATAGTGAATATTGTTCCCTTGTCTTTACCTGTGCTGATCAATAGACTCCCTCTAAGCTTATCAACCCTCGCTTTGACAATATCCATTCCCACTCCTCTTCCAGAAAGGGAGGATACCCCCTCTTTAGTAGAAAAACCTGGTAGAAATATCAAAGAAAGCAAGTACTCTTTGTCATAGTTCAGTTTCTCTTTTAACAGTCCCATTTCTATTCCCCTCTTTCTGATTTTGTCAAAGTCTATCCCCCTTCCGTCATCTCTTATCCTTATTATTACACTACTGCCTTCATTGAATGCCTCAACTACTATGTTCCCTTTAGCTGGTTTACCCTTTCTAAGCCTTTCTTCCTTGCTTTCAATTCCGTGATCAATGCAGTTTCTAATTATATGCACTATTGGATCAAAAAGCTCATCTATCACAGATTTATCAAGATTCGTATCTTCCCCTTTTATAATCAGGTTTATTTCCTTGCCAAGTTGCGAAGAAACCTCTCTCACAAACAATGGAATCCTTGAAAAAAGATACCTTATCGGTATCATCCTCAAATTCGTGACTCTTTCCTGAATCTCCATTGAAATAGAGTTAAAGAGTTTTATTCCCACAGATAAGTTATCATACCTTTTCTTAAGCTCCGTTATTTTACTGTTGGTTTGCCCTATCATTGATGTAATGTTAGTTATACTACTTAAATAGTCCTGAAGCTTTTCTGCCATCTCTTCGCCTAATTCCTTTACATCAACAGATATCTGTGATGCTAAGGATCTTATATTCCTCATTATGTCATAATATTGCTCAGAAATATCAGAAATCATCTCACCGAGATAGAACATATTCTCGTTTATGTTTGACCTATTGACTACCAACTCACCAACAATGTTCATAAGCCTATCTACTTTGGAACTTTCTATGCGAAGTATAGAAGATTTTACTTCACTAGCGTCAGAAACCTCTTTTACAGTTTTACTTTCCTGCTTTCTCTCCGATAACACAATCTCGTTGTATCTTATATCTTTGACTATGTCAGAAATATTTACCCTGCTAGCTAGTTTTTGAATATCTTCAGTAGTTATGACAAAACTCACTCTCTCAAAAAATCTGGTGTATATCTCTTCCAAAGAAGGCTTCATTTCAACTATCTGAGAGTTATCCTTAAGTATTGAGAAGACTTGTAGGATACCAACTTCCTTAAGAGGAGAATCTTCTCTAAAATAAATATCCAACAAATAAACTTTCCTGTTTTCAGAGAGAATTTTCTGAATTTCTCCTACAATCTCTGTGGGTAAGTCAAGGTTCTCCAAGCTTATGGTTTCGGGCAAACTCTTAACTTTAGGTAACGATTCCTCAGGTTTTTTACCCTCCTTTGGCAAGATTCTCTCAACCTCTCTAGAGAATACTTCTACATCTTCTTGGTTAAGATCAAGAGATTGTAATATCAAGTTCAGACCTTCCTTTAGTAGCTTAGCCCCATCAAACAGGACAGAAATTATCTGCTGTGTCAACGAAATCTTTTCACTTCTTACCGAGTCAAGCAGATCCTCAATAACATGAGAGAGTTTCGCTAAGTTATTGTAACCCATTGAGGCAGAACCACCTTTAAGGGTATGAACAGCCCTAAAGGCGGAATTGATAGCTTCTACATCTTTAGGATTCTCTTCCAACCTCAGAATACTCATCTCATAGGTTTGTATCATATCAACAGACTCATCTATGAAAACCTTCTCAAGTTCACCTATCTCATTCATCTGACCCTCTCAGTAGTTATATTATCGCATAGCAGTAACTAAATTCAAATTTATTTCCTCAAGACTATCATATCCTTTGCGCTATTGCAGTCTTAGAGTAAAGTTATTAAGGACTTATATCAAGGATCTAGTGGCGAATAGTGCAAATCAAACTTTGTAGCTATAGTAGTAGCGTCAAAGTAGTTTATTTATTTTATCTTAACGATCCAACTGACAGTACAAGGCCTACTGTAGCTATCGTAAGACCTGCTAATGGGGAGATCATTTACTCAACAAATATTACTATATCCGGAACTGCGTCCGATGATAAAAGTGGTGTTAAGGGAGTGTATGTGTCCATAAATGGTGGTTCATTCGTGCTTGCTAGTGGGACAACATCTTGGAGTTACAATGTTAATCTTTCTTATGGATTACATACAGCTAGAGTGTATGCAATAGATAATTCGAATAACATCAGCGTTACTAATCAGATTACATTCTCAAATCAGCCATTTACGACTAACAATGTCACGGTGTATTATTACAGGCCCGATTGGAGTAATGTGAATATACACTATAACAATGGTAGTGGGTGGACATCTACACCTGGTGTTGCGATGAGTAGGTATAACAGCAACTGGTGGGTCAGGACAGTGCAGGTTGTGTCAAATGCGTGGAAGTTCTGCTTCAACAATATTTAAAAATTGTTCTTTGAATAAACTATGACAAAACATTAATACTTTTTCTATGCTCC
>JBCNVF010000118.1 GCA_039630355.1 Brevinematia bacterium | reverse complement strand
CACAGTTCCCTTCAAAATTAGGTGAATATCCTCTCAATATAGATGCAAAACAACATCATAGAAGTTAAACTCTGTTACTGCAACAATACAACTTTCAAAAAACCTCAGCAAACTTTGAAAATATCCCATGGTTATGCATTTTCTAAAGAAAGAAGAGATAAAAAGTTACACCACACTCTCCCCATTCGTTATCTTTAGTAACAATACCTACTACGGAGTTTTCATCAAAAAAGACGGAAAAGTCAAAAACCTAGGTCCTCTGATCTCACTTCCAGAATCTTACCTACCAGAGGAATTTAAAAAAAACCATAAATTCATCAAGGAGGTAATAGAGTTTAAAAGACGAAAAGCTAGCTCTCTAACATACCTAAAAGTCTCCCTAAATAACTCTACCCTCACATTTGACGCAATCTTCCACAGAAAAACCATAGCCAGACTCTCTTTTAAAAAAGACATAGGAACCTTACCCAAGGCATTTGATAACACTTCCACAAAAGAAATGTTTTACAACAACCTCCCCTCCATAGTAGTAACAATCATCCCTAGCAAGCTCCTAAAACTACTTAGCAATGCAAAAGTCTTATATCTTGAAACTGATGAAGAATCGTCAAGAATTCCCTTTGAACTTATAGCCTATAAAATGGACATACTCGTAAAGAGAGTTATCGGAATAAATAAAGAAAAACTTGCGAAAAACTATATCAAGAGCGCGCTACTTATCGGAAATGGCTGGGACAAAAGATTTAAGCTATGCGCCTCCGAAGCAGTTGAATTATACAACATTGTGAAAGACAGGTTTTCTAGTGAGATAATATGTGATAGTATGAAAATTGAAGAGTTTGCAAAGAAAATCCAAGAAAAAGATATCCTCTTCATCTCTTCACATGCCGAGGAAAACGGAATAAGCCTAGGAGAAGATATAATAAACGCAGATAACACAAAATTTATTCCCAAGTTTCCCAACATTGTATTCCTCAACAACTGCTACTATTTCGGCATAGAAGAGTTCGTAAGAGAAATCCTACAAAAAGGAAGTTCAACTGTAATTTTCTCACCATTTAAAGTTCCAGAGTCTCACCAGACAAAAACTTTCACACATGCATTCTTTGAAACACTAGCAAAAAGTTACGATCTGGATCTATCTCTGTTTACAGCAATGAAGGTAAGTAAAGCAAAAAAGCACTACAACTACCTTCTGTATAGGTTTTGCATTTAAATGTAAACAATACTTCCGAAAATCATATAGAAATATGAAAAAAACAATAATTCTACTGCTTACAATCCTAGTTGCCTTAAAAGGCTACAGTGAAATGCTACCAGAGCTATCTTTTGAGTATGAAACTTTCAGATTGCTCCAAGAGATGAATGTAACCTTTACTATAAAAAACCTTGGTCCATCAAAAGAAGAGTTTTTCGTATATGACGAGATCTACAAAACCTTCTTTTTTGACCTAAGGACTGAAAAAAACGAAGAAGTGGAATTATCTTACGACTTTATGGTAAAGTATGACTTTATGAACCTCAACACTACAAAAAGATCACTAACCCTATTACCAAATCAAGGTTTTTCGGTGAAGATAGATATATCCAAAATATTTGATATCTCAAAGCCGGGAATCTACTACATACGGGGCATATTCTCTCCAGATGGAACTGCAGACAAGAAAGATGGACTCTTCACAGATTACTACAAAATAACAATAAAACCTCCCAAGAAGGTAGAAGAAATTACAATCCAGATTGAAGATGAATACAGGAAACTGGAAAGAGAGTTATACTCTCTCCCACCTTACGAGGTAGTAAGGAGAATGCTTGACGCAAAACATAGAAGAGACGCAAGAGAGTTCGTAATGTATTTTGACTTTGAGAAGCTAATAGGTATATTTCCAAGTTTCTCAAAAAGGTATAACGAAAGTAAAACCTCATCTGAGCGAGCAAAAGTCATAGAGAAGTTTAAGGAATATCTAACCACTTACTGGGAAGATCCTATAATAGGTTTTTCGGTAATAAGAACCGAAATAGAAGGTGACAAATCTATTGTAACAGCAGATGTTGAATACCGGCTAAGAAACACTTCATACAAACTGAGGTATTTCTACCAACTTTACAGAACCTACGACAACAGATGGCTAATATATTCTTACGAAGTTTTCAACATAAAGTAAGTTGCATAACACTAGCTGAATTTGTATCCTCAAGAATAGATAATTAAAATTCTTTCGTGTCAAAACCAAAACTTTTACTCATCTGTCTTTTTGTAACACTAGCAGGTCATAATTTTGCAGATCAAGTGTTATCTAAGGTTTCAAACCTAGTGGTTAACCTAAACTACCAAGGAGCTATCATAGAGCTGGAGAAAGCAATAAGCAAAAAGCCAAATGACATTAACTACTACACAGTACTTATAGATCTCTGTCTAAAGTCTGACGAAGTTGAGATTGCGGAGAGATATGTCAAAAAAGCTTTAAGTTACGAAAAAAACAACTTACTGATAAACTCCTACCTTATGGAAATAAATAGACTCAAAGGCAACCTAGAAGAAAGTAAGAAAATAGCGGAAAAACTACTGAAAAACCCTGAGGCAAGGACCAACATAGTCTTCGTTGTAATGTTCTCAAGGCTTTTGGCAAACATAGACCTAAAGGAAGCGGAGAAATTTCTAGACTTACACATAAGAACATTTCATAACTACGAGTTACTGGTAGAGATGGCAAAAGTTCAGCTGGAGCTTGGAAAGCTTCAGAAAGCAAAAGAATTCCTTGATAAGTCAATATCCTTAGAAAGATTTGACAGGAGAGTATACTCTCTGTATGGAGAGTATTACTTCAAAACGAGAAAATATGAAGAATCTATCAAAAACTTGGAAAAGGCCATCCTGTTTCCCGGAAACCGCAATAAGGAGTACTACCTTCTCTCACAATCCTATTACAACATCCGCAACTACGAAAAATCACTAGAATTCCTCGGAAAGCTAAACCTTAGAGAAGAAGTAACAGCCAAGGTTTTGTTTGTTTCAGGAAAATACCAAGAAGTAGTAAAAAGATTCTCTAAAAGCGAAAGTGAAATAACCAGATACTTTGTTGAGGAGAGTGTTATAAAACTCTCGCACTCAGAACTTTCAAAAGATAGGAAGAATTTGTCTGAAACAAGACTAAAAGCTTCAAAGGAACTTAAGAAAAAGGGTATACCATACTACGAGCTTTACCTAAGAAGAGCAATAAGACTTAACCCCCTTAACTACGACGCTTGGTTTGAATTGGGAAACTACTACAAGTTCTACCATTCTCCTTATGTAGCCCTAGAGGAGTTAGAAATTGCCAAAAATCTCTTCGTAAACGATGCTAAAATGCAAGATTTTTTTGAAAGTATATCAGATTACATCCTAAATACATCTAAACTATCTTCTTGGAACATAGCAACAGAAAAACAAAAGAATGCAAAACTACTAATAGACATTGAACCCTCCAATCTACCTATAGAAAAAGATTTCTACCAAAATGCTACGATATGGGCTATTGAAAGTTTTAAACTCATCAACACAACTACAGAAGTTTCTACAGAAAATGTTTCACCACTCTCCTACAGAAATTACGATCTGGTAGTCAAAGTAAAGCAAGATGTTGTCAAGGACTACATGATACTTGAACTCTCATTTCTTGACCCCCTAACCTACAACACTCTAACGAACGCTACTGTATCTCAGAAGTTTAGTGACAACTTTGTCTCGGAGATATACTACAACTTTAAGACCAAAATGACCGCACTGCTTCCCTCCTATGGAGTTATTGAAGGAATAAAAGATAATCTCATAGTTGCTCGCTTTTCAAACAAACCTCCAAAAGCTGGGGATAAAGTTTCCATAACCAGTAATGATACGAAAAGCTTGATTGCTAACAAATACATCACAATCGCCACAGGAAATGTAACAGACACCGAGGGTGAGTATGCCTTAATAGAACTAGACAAAGATTTTAAGCACCTTGTAACGATAAAAAAAGGATATAAAGTAATAAAAAACTAGTGCTTAACTCTAAACCCTAGTATCACAAAGTCATCTTTAACCCTAGCCTCTCTCAGACTCTTTATATAGGAAAATATCTCCTCCACAGTATCCCTTATTGAGAGATTCTTACAAAAGACTATAAGATCTATTATCTTAGCCTCATCAACCTGAAATCCTCTCCCAGTCTCCAGCTCAACAATTCCGTCAGTGTAAAAGAAAAATCTATAATCAGGAGAAATCTCCATTTCATACAACTCAAACTTTTGATCCTTCCTCATACCCACAGGCTTAGAGGGAGTCAGTAAATCTTGCAGAGTTACTATCCCATCCTCCTTGAGCAGTATACCATACTTATGCCCAGCAGATAGAAACTTCGCCCTCATCCTCTCAGTGTTGATATCACACACAACACCAGTTACATAAGAATAAACATCCGCATCCGAGATACTCTCATTCAGAGAAAAAACAAAGTTGTTCAACTCCTCAAGCACAACATCAATAGCCTTTCCCTCCTGAAGAGCTTTATCAAGCACATTCTTGACATTAGAAGCTAGAAAACCCGCAGACAAGCCATGTCCAGATACATCAAAGACTCCAACTACCGATCTCTTCCCAAATTCTCTAAGAATGAAGAAATCACCACCTACCTCCACCATTTCATCCGAAGGCCGATACCTAGCATAAACCTCTAGATTTTTTGAAAACAACCCAGACTCATAGAAATTCATTGAAGACATTATTTTACGAATCCTTATCGCCTCATCATACAGAACCTTCACCATCCTCTGGTTTGCCACCTGAAGAGGGTAAAAGAAAATACCCTCAAGATCAGTTTCCTCAACAAGAATTTTTTTTACTGTAAACACCATCCCATCCTGAGTAACCACATCCTCCGATACATACTTCATATTTGACATCAAAGACTGAACGTTGCTATACCCCTCGTAACCCTTAAATATCTCTCTAAATTTCCTGTTAGTTTTCATTATCTCCTTAGTTTCTTTATTCACCACCACTATTGGAACATCAACCATATCTGAAACCCTAAGCAATACATCCTCTATCTTCTCAGAAGGAATATAACTAAATCTTGACACCCCTATTTTCACTTTATCATCAGGTAGACACTCCAGAGATATACCATACAAATTCTGCCAACCCCCCTTGGTCTCATAATTCTTAAAAATCCTACCAGATCCTAACCTCTTCGCAGTTTTCACTATCTCGTTTAGATCCAAAACCATCTTAAGTTGCAAGATAGTCTCCTCATCACAAGTTGTAGCAATTATATTGTTTGTCTTACTATCCACAACCATATCACACGAAATTATCTTCTCCTCAGGCTCCAACATACCCTTACTCACCCTAGACAAAAGATCCTCAACAGATCTCCTATTTGCCAAATACAACAGAAATACAGAAACAAAGTCAATAAGCATATTTGAAATAGTCAATGCCTCTTCCGAAATATTAAATCTGTTTGTAAAAACAACAAAAACATTGGATATATCTCTATCTCTGTATACAGGCACAAAAACTACGCTGTTGACATTAAGTTCTCTACATACCTCCACTACCTCTCCCAAAGCAAATATAGATATGTCATTTGGTATAGCTATTCTATGCGTATTACTATCAATGTGTAAAGCCTTCAACAGATTATCGCCAACAAGCTTTGCAAGATCATTCTCCATAAGTAATTGCTTCAGCCTTGAAATGGGGGAAATAAACGGAAAAAAAGGTTCGGTAGAAAAAGACAGAACAAATCTATTCTGATAGACCTTAAATCCTGCAGTAAATTTGCCCTCAAAAAGCTTTTGAAGTAAATTCATAAAGTTAAACAGTATATCCTCATGGACAGAATGAAAACTACTTATACTCTGTGCGTTGTACTTATAGGATGTAACCGAAAGTAGTGCGTAACAGTTGGTTAGGAACTTTTTCGCCAAATTTGATTTTGAGTGAGAAAAAACCTTCTTTGAGAAGACCCCCAACACACTCAGAACGATAACGAAAGAGAGTAAAACCACAACCACGAAAATGATCAAATAAGCATATTCCATACACCAAAAAGTATTATTTAAATATAACAACAAAGTTTCAATTTGACATCGGTAGAAGAAATTTTGTAAATTTTATTGTTAGCTCTGGAGGATAGATGTGAAACCACCAATT
>JBCNVF010000117.1 GCA_039630355.1 Brevinematia bacterium | reverse complement strand
AATTAAAACCAAAAATCAAGGAGCAAACCTCATAGTAAGCTTAAGTGATTAGCTTTATTCTCAAAAGCTTCCTCTGATATGATACTCAAAAAAGTAAGATGATATGGAACTATGACAAAAAGACTTTGATAACCTCTGGCCTCATCAGCACAACTAGTTGCAAAGTAGTTATACTCTGATAAAAGGAGACACGAAAAAGCAGAAAATTTGGAATCTAGATTATTCACCTAACGGAAATTGGAAGTCATTGAAACTCCTTGATGTAACTTGCCCTAATTAACGATACTTTTTTTAGAATTCATAATGAGAGATAAATAGTATGCACAGTGTATATAACAGAAGAAAGTATAATTCTAAAAGCATTGATATGTTTCACTTTAGTAAGCACCCATTGTTCAAGATTTTTCTCATACTCACTGGGTTGGTTCTTTTTGGCTGTGGAGAAAGTCAATGTCCACGACAAAAGGGGTATGATAATGTGGAGTGGTGAACTGTCTGGAGGCACTGATGCAGGCTCACTTAGGGAGATTTTAACAAGTTTCTAGGCATTCTATTTTGCCCTAGGGTGATACACCTTCCTCATTATCCACTCAACACTATATTTACCATCTATTTTTTCCCAGAGAACCAGAAGGGGATATAGAATTACGGTAAAAGCTATAGAAAGTAAGATTGCTACAGTTGGTGTAAAAAGGTTCTCGTAAAAATGATATTCGTCGCCGAAGAATACTGCTCCTACTATTCTAGGAATAAGTACTATTGGAACTTGATGTAATATAAAAAGAGTTAAAGAATATTTACTATAACTCCTGAAAACCGGCATCCACGCGTATTCTCTTTTCCTAATGTCTACGAGTAAGTATAGCACAGAAAAAGATACCATACATATCCCCATTAATATGAACAGACATGTCGTGGAGAGAGGATGAAAAGTCAGTTCACTCAAGAAAAGAGAGACAGGTTTTTCTGGTTTGAGTATGTTATTCATAACATAACCCAAAATTCCAAACGATGAGATTAGTATTCCTAGTATGAGGATAACGATAGAATTTCTTTTTGCTACTTCAATACTGTCTTTGTCTTTTGATAAAACTAACTTACCGATCGCATAGCCAGCCATCGCAAAACTTACCCAAGGAAAAACTGCGAAATATCCGTTGAAGAAAAATTCACCAGTAACATCTTTTACAGTAAGAGGTGGAAGTTCATCTTCCCAGAATATAGGGTATCCAAGAATAGATCTTACAATAGGAGACAATATCACCATTAGCAGAGTTAGAATCAATATGACTGATACTGGTAGTGTTCTAATGAAAGATAAAACTATTGTTGAGAAACCAAGCATTGTAAGAACTTCCCACTCAAATACATACATAGGCCCCCATATAACTATTGAATAAATTACTCATACAACAAATATGGCTATACCTCTGAATAACACTGCTTTTGATATTTGCTCTTCACTGATACCTTGAAAGTTCATTTTTCTTAACAGAGCAAATAAACTTACACCTAGAATAAACGTAAAGATCGGTGCTGGAATACTTCCGATTATGTAGTCGGAGAAGTAAAAAACGGAGGGATACTCTTCACTGCTTACTGTGTATATAACAAAATGTGTGTATATCATTAACACTATCGCTACAGCTCGCAAAATGTCGACAGAGTTGAGCCTTTGCATATGTTCCACCATCCTCTAGAGATAGTAGAATATAACTAATTGTCTTAATCACTTTCAAACAAAGATGAGAGGGTGCAATAAATTCCAAAATTTGAGAGTTATGTGGGTATGGTTAATACTTTTAAGTGTCCATAAGCCCAAATTCTCATCCTCAATCCCATCAATCACCACAACCCTATAACTCCTACCCCTCCTCTCATCATACCCCTCAACAACCTTACACCTACCACAATCTATCTCCGGAAACTCATCAAGAATAGTAGCATACCACTCCAGATTCTTAAACACCTCAAGCGTCTTCTCCTTGCTCCTTATCAAAACCTTCTTTTTCGTCTTTTTCATGAATGTTTTGGCATAATACAACCCATCAACCTCATACCACACCAACTCCTCAAACTCCCTATCAACGTACTCAACAATCTTCTTCGCTCCTTCAAGTTCCTTACCCCTCCCCTCACACCCCCAAGCAGACAGAATTATCTCATACCCTTTGAGGTTAGTAAAGAAAACGGGAAACCAAAGAGTGTGATACACTAAAAACATCCATCTCATACCCCTGAACTATATTATGAATCTCCTCACAAAAAATTTTAGACTTTATTGATTTACTACACCAAACAAATTCCTACCCTCATAGATAAGTAATCTAAAAAATGCACAACTAAGATTGTGAAAGCCTAAACTGCAAAGCGGAAAACTTGATACACAGAAACTCTTAAACCCTAGAACTGAGCTTTTGTTAGTCTAAATTCCGAATCAAGCTCACTCGGGCTTTAATGGAATAGGAATGCAGAAGATCTTTATAATTTCCACGTGGATGAGGAAATAAAGAAACACATAATAGATATTATTTTTAATGAGAGGACATTGTCAGCAATAGGTAAAGATAAAGCAGAAATGTGGTTACCCTTTGTTGAATATAAGCTTGACAACATCAGCAAGGTTACAAAAAACCTTGATACTAGAGCTATGAGTAAGGTAGTGAGCATTACTGCTTTAAAGATTCAGAAACTCATAATAGGAATAAACGACGCTGTTAGAAAAAACTACAAGAATGGAGAAGATGCGGTAATAAAAGCAATAATAGATGTATTCATTAAAGGGTAGAGAAGATGGTTGGCAGGATAGGGCGTTGGCTTATAAACAAAGCTGATTACTTCTCAGGGGTAATCTCCTTAACAGTCTACAGCTTCCTTGAACTGGCTAAGTATCACCCACCAAACCAAAAACTCCTACTCTACCAAAACACAATCAAGCAGATATTCTTCACAAGTGTCCAAGCACTGAAATCTGTAATCACAGTCTCAATGCTAATAAGCATTGCAACAGTATCAATAACCTTCATACAGTTTCCAGAAATAGTCCCTAAGGATACAATTGCTGACATCTTTGTAAAAGTCATATTTAGAGAAATTATGCCTCTGATGCTGATGATCATAGTCATAGCTAGGTCAGTTTCAGCAATTACTGTAGAAATAGGAAATATGACAGTAAACAGGGAGTTTGACATCTTAGTATCTATTGGTATAGATCCTCTGTTTTACCTACTCCTTCCTAGGTTACTTGGAATGATCATTTCACTTCTAATTCTCTTTGTGTTTGCATCGTTTACTATTCTCGTTTTAGGCCCTATGGCTTTACTTTTGTTTTACGAAATAAACTTTGCCGAAATAACCAATCTAATTTTCAGCAAAGTCAGTGTAGGCGATTTTGCACTCCTTTTTACTAAGTTCATTATAGTGGGAGCTATCATACCAAGTGTTGCCTCTTACCACGGTTTTAAAACACCTACCATAAATTTTGTTCCTGTCTCGGCAACAAAAAGTATAATGGCATCCCTCTCATTTAGCATTGTGACTAGCCTAGCACTGAGTATCCTTTTCTATATCTTCGTCTTCTAACTACTCAACCTCAAAGGTGCAGTTAGCTACAACGAATGTAGTGCCCTTCTTGAGAATACTACCATTTGTTATATTTCCAGCTATTCCCGAAGGTAGGGTAAAGAAAATCCTATACCCTTGAGTAGTTGCCTTTATTATCACCTCACCACTGTATGTCCAACCTGCAAGCACTACTTTACCTCTTGATGGTGACAACACTATTTTATAGGATTTTAAAGGAATAGTCTTTTTAGTTTTACCAAGTAGGTATGTAATCCTACTAACTTTGGAGGACTTTCTAGCCTTTAACGGCAGATACACATTTCTCACAAACACCCATAGAACTATTAAAACAACGACACCTGATACTGACGCAATCACAAGTATAAACAAAGTTCCCGATAGCCCTTCACCCCTAAACCCCCTCTCAACAGCCCCAGTAACTTGGTTTGTATCTTCAACCTCAATCACCTTCACCTGATACGTTGATCTAAGCTTCTCCGAAATACTTGAAACACCCGAAGGAACTTTACTCGCTTCCTTCTGAAGAAGTTTCTCCAGAGAAATGTAATAGATAAGCTGTTGAGGATCAAAAAGAGAGGACAGTTTCTCCAGCTCAACAAAATATTCTTTGCTCTTGACAGGAGGATCATCTATACCATCCGAAATTATTATCACCTTCGTATCCTTAGGAGAGAGATTGCTCTCCTTTATTAATTGACTTACCTCTTTGAGCATCTTATATGTAAAGGTCCACTTACCATAAGGTTGCGTCCCCGTCATTATCTTATATATCACCTCCTTCGTGTGGTCATCCTTTACCCTTATCGGTGGCCTTACGTAAACATTTTCATTAAAGTCAACCACATAAACTACCTCTCCAACCTTTAGTGAAAAGATAGAATTTGATAACGATCTCAACGCTATATCGTACACCCTAAGACTGTCAATTACTTTCCTATTCATACTTAGGGAGGTATCAATAACAATTATGTAAGTATCTGCTAAACTCAACGACGCAAAGCCTAGGAAAAAACCCACAAAAACCAAAAATACTATTCCTCTTCTCATAAGCAAAATAGTAATACAAACTGCAATCAGTTTCAAATTTACACTCAATGAGCCAATAAATTCCAAAACTTAATAGTTAGGTAAGGCTTTTCTTTTACCCTTCTTAAATATAAGCACCTAGTAGATCTAGCGTAAAGTGAAGCCTTGTGACTAACGAATACTATCTAGAACAAAAGAAAGTATACAAGTAAAAATCCTAGAATCTTGTCTACTTACAAAGGAAATTGGAATCCATTGTCAATAATAAATTTAACAATCAGGTATGGTTTTTTCTCTCTCGCAGTCCCTGTCGGAACTGGGTAAATACCTTCTCAACAAAAGCTGAAACTCAATCTAAGGCAACATTGTAAAAATTGAACTTCTAGAGATAACAAAATTTTAAGTCTGGTCACACGATTGTACTACTTGCTATATTCTAGCAAGCTAGAGACACTCTTAACGATCTTTACAAGGTAGACTAGATCTTTTACTACACCATTCCTACACTCTTCAAACTCCTTTTGTCCTCTGAAAAAAGGAAATAAGGACTTACTAACAACATTCAGAACAAACGGATAGTTTTCAATCAACAAGTCTAATGATTTCTTTGAGAAACTATTCAGAGCTTCTTGAGTTGCAGTTACCAGTGCATCTAATCGTTCAAGTATTTTCCTCACATCTGCAGAAGGTTTTACGTGCTCTATTTTATGTTTTCTAGGAATATCTGGACACTCTTTTAGAAGTGAGGAGAGTAAATTTTTACCTTCACTAGTTGGAAGATTAGTGATACCTTTGAGTCTAACACCGTCTGAGATGTTGATCACACTTTTTAAGTTTGACGTATCACTTGCGCTGTCAAACCACAGCTTATACGTTTCCATTATCTTGTGGGATATGCACTCTTTTTCCTTTATTCCGTCCAGTATTATGTGATCTTTCAGCACTGAAGATACTGAAAAAGTATCACTTGTCTGGAATATGTTACCCTTCAGGATAAAATGTTCAAACGAAGGTGAACCTTTTATATGAGATACTAGGTAAGGAAATCCCAAATCTACTCCTATTAAGAACACGGGGTTACCACCCATAAGCAGGGCAAAATGAAATAAGTTTGTAGAAACCGAACCACCACTCTCAAGCCCTAACAACTTATATCCTGTTAACTCTTCTGTCCATAACACAATGTTGTTAGTTATCTCATAAACGATTCCTCCTACAGTCTCAATATGGGAACTTTTTGTCAAAAATACATCTCCCTTAAAATTTCTTATTAGTTCTGGAGATACCACGATATCAGAGAGCAATGTCAGTCCTCTAGTACTGATACCAAAAAGATCCTTAAGATTTGCAAACTGTGAGTCAAGTGAAAATACAAAATCTGGTTGAATTCCATAAGCTAGTAGTGTTTTCAAAACAGTATCTACAGCACACAAAACAATCTTCTCTCTATACCTCTTTATCTCTTCAAGAAGAAAAAATGCTGAATATCCAGCCCCTAGAACAACAAACGGTCTGCCCAAAAAGTTTTCAAAGTTTTTCTCTACAACCTCTTTGGTTACGCTACCATACTTAAGAACATTAGGTAAGTTTAGAAGAGTATTCTTAACCCACAGTTTGTCAAAATTTATTCTAGTTAAAAGGTCCGTAAATTTTGATTTCACTACCTTCGCAACATCATTTGCAATATTGTCGTAATCTTGCTTATAGAGTCTGTATAAGCTCGGTAGTTGGATGAATCTAACATCCTTTATATCTGTGAAATCTGTAAAGTTAAGTATTGTGTATATATCATTAAGGTTGTATCTAGTGACAATGAACTCATCGTTCTTTTTTAAGAACGCAAAAGCTACATCAGCGTCAAGTTCTATTGGTAAGATAACGGAATTCGTAAACTTTTTCCTCAATTCCTTCAGGTGATATCCAAGACCCACTCCCAGTAAGATAAAAAGATACTTGCTCTCTTCATCAAGTTGCAATGAGGATATTAGGTTTTCTGCTTCTTTTACAGGATCATAACTACTGTGGACCAAGATACCACTCTTCCTGATAGTCTCTAGACCAGATTTAGTAGTAATAAATTCAATACTTTTTAAAGAAGCTTTTTGCTCCAGTAACTTCCTAGCCTCTTTTGGAAACTTTAGTTCATTCAATCTCATCTTCGTTTTCGTAAGTGTATTGTATCTCCTTTGTTAGCACATTAACCCACTTCCTAGCTTCATCCGCTAACCTTGAATTTGGGTAATTTAGAAGAAACTTTTTGAAAACAGCAACTGAATCAACTAGTTTTCCAGCATAATACAACACTACTCCTTTCTTGAACAAAGCATCTTCATCTTTGTTTTTCGGCTCATTATTCATAGCTCTATCAAAAAACTCTATTGCCTTGTCATACTTCTTGTAGATTGTGTATATTTCCCCGAGCCAGTATAAACTGGCATCTTCGTATATTGTATTTGGAAAAGTGTTTATAACCTTAGCGAAATACTTTGCGGACTGTGAGTATTCTTTGTCTCTAAGTAGTCTTGAAGCATAGCCATACATCTGCTTTGAGTAAGCTTCAACAACAGACTTACGGTATTTACCAGTAGGATTATATTTTAAGTAGGCATCGTATATGTAAAATGCTGACTCGTAGTCCCCCTTTTCTATGTATACTCTAGCTTTACCAAGCTGGGCAAGCTCTGTATTTGCCTTCTCAAAATACATAAGTGCGGTATCGTATTCATTTCGGTAGAAGTATATATACCCAAGTTGGGTCATTATGTTGTTCTTGACGTTTTGATCAGAGGTTCTAACCAAGGCCATCTTCAGATATTCTTCAATTTCAGGACTCATACTTTCGTTTCGCTCTCTAAGTATATCTACAAGTAGCTCAATTGATTTTGTTAAAATTTCATCATTTCTGTTTTCACTGAAAAACTTTCCTATTAAACTCAAAACCCTATTTTTTGCGTTTTCCAGTTTACCTACTGCAAACGAACTAAACGCTACAAAGTATTCAACCTCATGGTAGTATCTGCTTTTTGGAAAATCTGCCAAAAACTTTGTCCCATCCCTTACCACATCCTCGTATAAACCAAACTCGAATCTGTTTTTTATTACCCGATACTCGTTGTTCTCTTTGTATAACCAATATACAAAGAAACCTGCTACTACAAAAATTATAAAGACTACGGAAAACACTAAGATTAAAAGCGCCCTCCTCATACTTTACACCTCATAGCTGAATTTTCGGATATTTTCCAGAATTCCAAACCTTTGTAATGGTTTGGAAGCAGTTAGGACTTTATTAGTTATTGGAATCTATACCCCACACCTCTGATCGTAGAGATTCTATTTCCATAGCGACCGAGTTTTTTCTTTATCTTGCTTATGTGAACATCTACGGTTCTAGAACTTTCGGACAACTCTTCCTCACCTTTCCAAAGCAGAGAGAGTATTTTTTCTTTGCTCACGACTATCCCGCGATTTTTTATGAGAAGCTCTAGTATCTCAAACTCTTTTTTAGTAAGCTGTGCTGTCTGACCGTCAACAACTACCTCAAAGCTATCAAGATTTATTATTAGTCCTCCATCTTCAAACCTATTGTGCTTTGGCTTTGTATCTGCAGATGTTTCATATCTTCTCAGTATACTCTTTATTCTAGCAATAAGTTCCCTTATACTGAAAGGCTTTGTGATGTAGTCATCAGCTCCCAGTTCTAGAAGTAATACCTTGTCAAACTCACTTGACTTTGCGGTTAGTACAATTATTGGTATATTTGAAAACTCTTCGGTTCTCTTGACCCATTTTACAACCTCAGTTCCATCACCATCCTGAAGCATAAGATCTAGAATGATTAGATCAGGTTTTTTTGACTTTATCTCCTCTATACCGAATTTTACACTCATTGCAACAACTACTGTAAATCCTTCCTGCTCAAGAGGTTTTTTGGATAAATTTACTATGTCTACATCATCCTCCACCAGAAGAATTACTTTCTTCATCCCCAGATGATATTTTTTATCCAACAAAAGACAAAATTCAAAAATTGCAGAATGTTTGGCTAATGACGATTCTGGATTCTCACCAGTTGGTTTTTGGAGTTTATTTGATCCTATCGTTTTCAGAAAGATTTGGAGAGATGAGAAAATAGATGATACCTTCTTCAAGACTCTAGCAGAGTTTATACTAGAAGATAAATGTAATCTCTGGTTTTATGTACATTGCTTTGATATACTCTTAAAAATCCACTTTTTCTTCGCTTTTCGCTCTAAGACTTTAGGGTAGTTTCTAAACGCTTTACCAAAACTCTTGAAATCCTTCCAGACGTTATTTATAATTGGGCTCAGCAAAGGTGTGAGGATAAAGATAATCTTATCACTTAGACATGAGTCTGGAGCAATACCTGCTGAAACGCTAAGGCTATCAAGGTTAAGTACTCTACATCTTATAAATACTGCGATTGAAGGATTGATAGTAACTACTTTTAATAACAACTCAAAACCTTTTACCTTTGCTTTGTACTTTCCCTTTGAAAAGAGGAATAATCAGATTGTTCTTACAAGACCTTTCTCTCTTACACTTTCCTCAAATGACCCAGGCTTTATATTTGTATTGTATAACTCATTGCTTAAGTTAGATAGAGACAGAAGGGAAAACAGAGCAAATAATAATTGTAGATTCTGTGATTGTGATTGGAAATTAGAAAGTGTCTTTCCTCTTCCAGATAAAGTCTTAGGGGATACTTTCAAAACACTAGCTCTGGCACTGATTAGGTGCCAAAAGGATACTTCAGGTTCAGGTAATCATGAACACCAACACACTATAACATACCCGAGGCTGATGTTTAGCTTCAAGATTTCTGCACCAGAAAAGGTTAGGAAGCCGATCTATGACATAGGTGTAGGGACTAAGAGGAAGCGAGGGGTTTGGGATGTTGGATGTGTGCTAGGAGAATGTTTTCAATCGTAGACTATATAATAATAGAGGTAAGAGGGGTGAGAGTTTATGACTAAGTATTACTTTGCATATGGATCTAATATGAGCGAGGAACAGATGAAGGAGAGATGTAACTATATTCCTGAGGTTGTCGGGATTGGAAAGATAAGAGGGTATATATTCGTTTATAATGGCTATTCTAGCAAATGGGGAGGAGCTACAGCAGATATCATTAAAACTGACAATGAGGAGGATGTTGTATGGGGTGTTGTTTATGAGATATCTGAGAATTGTGAAAAGTCACTAGACGAGAAAGAAGGGTTCAAAAACAAAGATCCTAACAAAGGCACCTACAAGAAGATATATGTATGCGTAGATATAAGGGATGGTAGTATTATTCCAGCTTACACATACATTAAGCCAGATGGTCAACAAAAGACCAATATTGGAAATCCATCGGATAGATATAGGAATACTATAGTAGAGGCTGCTAGAAAGCATGGCTTACCAGAGGATTACATTAAAAACTTCCTAGAAAGAAGAGTAGAAGAAGGGACTAATGGGTAGTAGTAAAGACGGTAGTGATCAAAACAACCCCATAACGCTCTATCCGTCAAACTGGCTTTATAATGCAGGAGTAGTAGGGTTTTTGAACCGTTTAGATGTTACAGATAGTAAAGCCTACAAGTTTGAAGGAAATCTTGTGAAAATTGATGGACAAGTTTTTCGAAAGATTGATCTAGAGGATTATCTTAACAAGAGTAGGTTTGTTAATCTTGTTGGAAAGAATGATTATTATAGGAATTTTATCGGGACAAAAGGAAGCCAAAGGGAAATTTTTAAACAATACTTCCTTCGCATATCTAGGAGATATGCGAGCTAGAGACAAAATGCAAAAAGAATGTAGTTTCTGTACTGATCCATACTACATTAACTATGTAAGTATGTTTCCCAAAACTACAAGAGTACTGCAGGAGATTTTTTTGAAAAAATCTCAAGGTTTAGCCAACCTCATAACATCCTACTTGGTGCTTCGAAAGGCGAGTTTCAAAATTCGCATTGGAACCTAGAGCTAAACTTGAAAATCTGTAATCTTTGTACCTTCATGATAATCCACCACCGCATCTCTTTTACCCAATTAGACGATGGATCGGAGATATTCATAAACTCTCCTTCCTTCAAAGAAATGTATCACCTGAACAAATTCGCAAAAGAGGTCTTTAGAAGTAGAGTAGGCTCTCTGGATATCAGAAAAATACTGGGAATGACATTAATAGAACACAGCATAAAGCTCAGAACAA
>JBCNVF010000116.1 GCA_039630355.1 Brevinematia bacterium | reverse complement strand
GCTTCCATATCTTAGGCACTATGATAAATATGGTAAAGTGGAGGGGATACTTAATACTAGGACTAGTATATTATTCCACAGAGTTAGTAAAAGGCTTGATAAGGTTTTAAGTTATAGTTATACCAATATCCTAGAGGAGGTAGAAGATGGCGAAGAAGAGGAAAGTGAAGGTTAGGTCAAATAGTAAGAGGTAGTATGCAAAATAGTTGCAAAGTGTGTGCACAAAGTGTGCAAAACGGTTGCAAAACAGTTTTAAAATGGTTGCAAAAACTGTATAAAACCGTTGTGTGTAAATTTTATCTACTTCCTTGCCTCGTAAAAAGGCACAACTGTTATATGCCGTTTTTATATACTTCACTTTTTTTGATTGTTTTAAAATAAATGTATGGCTAAAGGTAAACTAAAAAGGAAAATAGAATATAACGGTGAAAAAAGAGACTTAGTGGAGTTGGTGGAAGAATTGTATACGCAAGGTTACACCGATACCGTTGTTGCAGCTTTATTAGGAATAAGTAAAAGACAATGGTATAACATATTAGCAAAAGGCAAGAATGATAGTGTTAAGAACAACTACTATAAGCTTTATAAGGATTTACATTTTGCGAGAGAAAGAGGAATAGGAAAGCACCAAGGTTGGGTAATACAGAAAGTTCTAAACATAATTTCCGGAGATAATTACAAAGATGCAGAGTTTTTACTAAAATATTTGGAGAGTAGGTATAAGGAAGACTTTAAAAGAGAAGAGGAAACTAAGATAGTTATTGAGTTTGTAAAACCTAGGCTAAGGAAGGTAGAAGATGCTGAAGATAAGGGTAAATGAAAAAATATACAAGCACATAGATGTATCCAGCAGTCCAGTAGTGGTATACGGGGGAAGTATGGCTGGGAAGTCCTATACGATTGCACAGTATATAATAACAAAACTACTTACAAAGAAACAGACAGCCTTGGTGTTAAGGAAGTATGCTAGCACACTAAGATATTCCGTGTGGAAGTTATTTTACACGATGTTGTATAATTTGGGCTTTAGAAACTTTACCAGATACTCGGAAATGATATTGGAAAACGGTTCTGAAATATTCTTTAGGGGTTTGGACGAAGTGGAAAAAATTAAAGGAATAGAGGCAAGTATAGTCTGGATGGAAGAAGCAACGGAGTTTTCAGAAGAGGATTATATACAGGCATCTTTAAGAGCTAGGGTGGGAGAGAAAAAGGTTATATTAAGCTTTAATCCGCTATACCGAGAGTGGTTACATAAGCTTATACTTACATACCCAAGTAATACTTTAAAAGTAACTGTGTGGGATAATCCGTTTGTGTCTGAAGAGCAAATACAAATACTGCAAAAGCTACAAGGAGTTAGCAGAAAAATTTATTTGGAGGGGGATTTTGCAAAAGAAAGTGAAAGGTTGGTGTTTAAAAATCCTTACATTCTAACTAAGGAACAGGTTAATAAACTTAAGTTTAGAGACATTTTGTGGGGAGTGGATTTTGGTTATAATAATCCAACAGCAATAGTTAAAGTGGGGGTTACTGAAAGCGGAGAGTATGTTGTTTTAGAAGACTATAAAATATCTCACATTACTAATGCAGACCTTGTGGAGCTGTTAAGACAAATAGGAGTAAAAGAACTAATAGTAGCAGATAGCTCGGAGCCACAAAGAATAGTAGAGATTAGGAACGCAGGGTTTAGTGTGGTTGGAAGTATAAAAGGAAGGGTGTTTGAACAGATACAAAGGCTTTTACAAGAGAAAATATACTTTTCTGAAACTGCAGTAAACACACTTAAGGAGATAGAAACGTATTCCTATAAAGTAAATAGGGAAGGACTAATTGAGGATGAGATTGTAAAAGTTAATGACCACTGCATAGATGCTATGAGGTATGCAATAATTTATAGTATTACAGTTACCTTCCGTGAAGTAAACTTTTTGGTAATGTAGTAGGAGGTATGTATGGATTTATTGGGACTTTTTAGAAAGAAAGCAAAGGAATATGGAATAGTAGTAGTTGGTTCAGACGTAGGGGGAGATGTTAAAAAGGAGTTGTTAAGTAATGTGTGGGTTATAGCCGGCATAGAGGCAATAGTTAATGCTCTTAATAGAATGGGTGTAGAGGATAAAAAAGGAGTGCTTGGCAATGGACTTCTTACGCCAGATGAGTTAGTAGAAGTTATAGTTTATGACTATATAATTTCCGGAAATGCTTATTTAATAAAAGATACTGTGGCAGGAAAGATTACTTTATTTCCAATCTCTCCAGAGGAAACTTATATAAAAGTAGGAGATATGATAGTAGTAGAATACAAGGGAAATGTATACGAGTATGATAAAATCGTGCATGTAAGAAATATAATCCCTATGGAAGAAAACTCTTTAGATAGAGTAATAGTAGGGAATAGTATTTTTAGACCAATAGCAAACCTAATAAAATACGATAATGCCCTGTTAAACATAGCGGTTTTAAACACAAACGCGAATAACCTAACCTTACTTGCATCTTTCAAAGACCAGTTTGTAGGAGAGGAAACACTTAAAAGACTAGAAGCTGCTATAAGAAGAGAACTAGAAAATAATAAAAGAATAAACTTTTTAATAAGTCCCGTTGCTATGGATGTAAAGGAAATAAGAACGGAGATGCAGAACTTGGTAGAAATAC
>JBCNVF010000115.1 GCA_039630355.1 Brevinematia bacterium | reverse complement strand
GCTTCCATATCTTAGGCACTATGATAAATATGGTAAAGTGGAGGGGATACTTAATACTAGGACTAGTATATTATTCCACAGAGTTAGTAAAAGGCTTGATAAGGTTTTAAGTTATAGTTATACCAATATCCTAGAGGAGGTGGAAGATGGCGAAGAAGAGGAGAGTGAAGGTTAGGTCAAGTGATAAGAGGTAAAGGTATGCTGGTGGAGGTAGAAATAAAATATTTAAAACCACATCCTAGTAATTATAGGAAGCATCCACCAGAGCAAGTAGAAAAAATAGAGAGGAGTATAAAAACATTTGGTATTGTAAAGAATATAGTAATCTCTGAAGATTACTATATTTTAGCAGGACATGGAGTGGTAGAGGCTTGTAGAAATATAGGAATAGAGAAGGTAAAAGCTTATGTTATCCCATATCCTCATACTAGTCCTGTAGCCAAGGCTTTCCTTGTTGCTGATAATGAAATACAGAAGATGGGAATAGATGATACAAGCCTTTTAGTAGAACTCCTTTCATCTATAAAACAGGAAGATGAGAACGCATTCTATACTACTGGGTATGATGATGTATTACTAGAGCTTTTAAGAAGACAGACTTGGGATAGGTATTGGGATAAGGAAGGAGAAGAATTAGAGGGGTTTGAAGAGTTAGGAGAAAGTATTAAGAAGTATAGGATTATATTTAGTTTTTATAGCAGAGAAAAACAGGCTTCTTTTCTAAGAGAAATAGAGCCTTTAGCTAAAAAGTATGGACTTAGAAGGTTTATAAATGATAGTATATCTAATACTACTATAAACTTCGCAGAGGAAGAAAATGAATGACCTAGAATATCCTGTGTATGTAATTTCTAAAGGAAGATATAGATATACCAGAAATAGAATGACTTGGAGTTTCTTAAAAGAAGAGGGTATTCCATTTTATCTAGTGGTAGAGCCATCAGAGGCTGGGAGGTATAAAGAGATACATGATAACCTTTTAGTTCTTCCAGAAGATAATTATGGGTTTTCTACACCTGCTAGAAATTTCGCTTGGGAACATTCTATTAAAATGGGATACAAGGCACATTTTATCCTAGATGATAATATAAACAGAGTATCGGTGGTTGCTAAAGGAAAAAGAAAGATGGTAAGGATAAGCTACCTTTTAGAGGCTTCTTTATATGTATCCAAGATGTATGAAAAATGGGGGATGATAGGTTTTAGAGAGGAACAGTTTATGATAGAGCCACAAAGAAGACCTATAACATTTAATACGCACATTTACTCGTTTATGCTTATAAATAATAACCTTCCTTTTAGGTGGAAACTTAAGTATAATGAGGATGTGGATATGAATCTAAAAACGATAGGAAATGGTTTTTATACTATACAGATTTTAGTATTTACCTTTCATAAATATCAGACAAGACTATTAAAAGGGGGTAATACTAGCACATTATATACACAAATTAACTCAAAGGTACTTAAAACCAATACATTGGTAGCACAATACCCGCACATTGTTAGGGGTAAAAATAAGTTTGGTCGTTTTCACCACGAAATAGACTGGAAAAAGTTTTATTCCAAACCTATCAAATCCGATAAATACGAGGAGTTTAGAGAAAAACTTGTAAAGTTATATAAAGATGCTATAAGGGAGGCAGGATATGTTTTCTAAGGTTTTTAAGCCTGTTAAGTATGGAGATAAGGAATGGGATATAGTAGAGCTTGTAGAAAAACTTTACTCCCAAGGTCTTACCGATAGTGCTGTTGCTTCTGTTTTAGGCTTTAGCACTAAGCATTGGTATGATATACTATCTCAAGGTAAAAAGGGACTTAAGAAGACTAAATACCTTAAAAGATATATGGAAATATACCAAGCTAAAGAGAGGGGCTTGGGAAAACATCAAGCGGATATAATAGCGAGGATACAGAGAATAATATCTAAGCCAGATTATGATAATGAAGAGTTTTTACTTAAATATCTAAAATCTCGGTATAGTGATGAGTTTAAAGTAGATGAAAATAAGATAATAGTGGAGTTTGTAAGGGCTAGAATTAAAGATGAAGATTAGGGTAAATGAGAAGATATATAAGCATATAGAGAAGTCTAGTAGTCCTGTTATAGTATATGGCGGTAGTATGGCAGGTAAATCCTATACTATAGCACAGTATATAGTTATAAGGCTTTTATCAAAGAAACAAACTGCACTTGTGTTAAGAAAATATGCTTCTACCATACGATATTCTACTTGGAAGTTATTTTATAGTATTTTATCTGGTTTAGGTTTTAAGGATTTTACAAGATACTCAGAGATGCATTTTAATGGGTCTGAGATTTTCTTCAGAGGCGTTGATGAGATAGAAAAGATAAAAGGAATAGAGGCAAGTATAGTCTGGATGGAAGAAGCAACGGAGTTTTTAGAAGAGGATTATATACAGGCATCTTTGAGAGCTAGGGTAGGAGAGAAAAAGGTTATATTAAGCTTTAATCCTTTATACAGAGAATGGCTTTATAAGCTAATCCAAGATAATAAAAATGGTTCTTTAAAGGTTACTATAAAGGATAATCCGTTTATAGATGATGAGCAGGTTAAAATACTAGAGAGGCTTACAGGAATAAATAGGAAAATCTACTTAGAAGGGGAGTTTGCGAGAGAAGATGAAAGGCTTGTGTTTAAAAACCCTGTTATAATAACACAAAAACAGGTAGATGACTTTATATACAAGGATATAATATGGGGGTTAGACTTTGGATATAATAACCCTACTGCTTTAGTGAAAATAGGAATAACTGAAAATGGAGAATATGTAGTTATGGAAGATTATAAGATATCACACATTACAAACTCGGAACTTATAGAAATTCTTAAACAGATAGGAGTTAAAAGTTTAATAGTAGCTGATAGTTCTGAACCACAGAGGATAATGGAAATAAGAAATGCAGGGTTTAACATAGTAGGGAGTATAAAAACAAGGGTCTTTGAGCAGATACAGAAACTACTACAGGAAAAGATTTACTTTTCAGAAAAGGCTGTTAATACCCTAAAGGAGATAGAAACATATTCTTATAAGGTTAGCAAGGAAGGTGTTATTGAGGATGAGATAATAAAGTTAAACGACCACTGCATAGATGCTATGAGGTATGCTATTTACTATGTTCTACAAAGTAAAAATCAAGCATCGTTTATAATTCTCTAGAGGACTATATGGACTTGCTAGGAATGTTTAGAAAAAAAGCAAGAGAGTATGGAATAACCGTTATAGGTTCTGATATAAAAGGAGACCTAAAGCAGGAATTACTTAGTAATACTTGGGTGGTAGCAGGGATAGAAGCCATAGTTAATGCTCTTAACAGGATGGGGGTAGAAGATAAACAAGGAGTATTAAATAATGGACTTCTTACACCAGATGAAATAATAGAGATAGTTGTCTATGATTATATCGTATCTGGAAATGCGTTTCTCTTGAAGGAAGAAGTAGGAAAAAAGATAAGTCTATTTCCATTATCTCCTGAAGAAACATATATAAAAGTGAATGAGAGTATAGTAATAGAATATAAGGGTAATATATATGAATATGAAAAGGTGGTGCATGTAAGAAATATAATCCCTGTGGAAGAAAACTCCTTGGATAGAGTAATAGTAGGGAATAGTATTTTCAAACCAATAGCAAACCTAATAAAATACGATAATGCCCTGTTAAACATAGCGGTTTTAAACACAAACGCGAATAACCTAACCTTACTTGCATCTTTCAAAGACCAGTTTATAGGAGAGGAAACACTTAAAAGACTAGAAGCTGCTATAAGAAGAGAACTAGAAAATAATAAAAGAATAAACTTTTTAATAAGTCCCGTTGCTATGGATGTAAAGGAAATAAGAACGGAGATGCAGAACTTGGTAGAAATAC
>JBCNVF010000114.1 GCA_039630355.1 Brevinematia bacterium | reverse complement strand
ATGCATCTGATTAGGGGTTGGTGGAGGTTTGGATGTAGAGAAGAAAAGAACAGGTGGTGAGAGGACAACTTTCGCTATCTTCTTCCTGAGCTTGGTTGGAAGGTCAAGTAGAAAGTTTTTGATGAAGTGATTTATAGTTTTTCTGTGATTCATATATTCCTCCTTTTGCCTTTATTTTACGAGGCAAGAGGAGGTTATTTCACTTTAATTTTTACCAAACTCTACTACAAACTTCAGTTGATTTCAGTTGAAAAAAAGCATCTTTTTTATTCATAATCTTCGTAAATTCTTTGTTCCGAGGAGAGGATTATGGAAACTTCCATAAAGGCTACTGTAAGAGATAAACTAGGTAAAGAATCAACAAGGAAGTTGAGAGAAAAAGGGCTTCTACCATGTGTAATTTATGGAAAAGGTCTGAAAGAAAATATACACGTGGTGGTGGACTATCTGGAGTTTGAAAAGCTTTTGCACAAAGTTGGTAAAAACAGACTTTTTGAGGTAGAGCTGGATACTGGAAAAAAATTGAAAGCATTCGTAAAGGAAGTGCAGATACATCCCTTGAAAAGAACAATATCCCATGTTGATCTACAATATGTCACTGGAGATGAAGAAGTGGTTGTAAGTGTGCCGATAGAATTTGTAGGAACAGCAAAAGGTGTAAAAGTTGGTGGCACATTCAGAAAGGGTTTGTGGTCACTCAAGGTGAAAGTAAAGGCTAAAGAAATCCCTCAAAGCATAAAGATAGATATCTCGGATATGGATGTCGGTGATACTCTGGTGGTTTACAAAATAAAGGATAAAATACCTTACAGAATAATGGATCACGAAAATACCTTCATAGCAGGAGTATATAAGTAATCCCTATCCTGTGAATTCTCATATGGGTCTAAACTTGCGATCTTCTTACCTCTGCTAAAAGTAAAAACTCTCTAGCAAGCTCTTCAATATTTGATGCAAGCTACTAACTAACGCTGATTGATGTTCTTCCGAAACTTTAGGTATGAAAGAAGAAAAAGCTCTTATGATTTTGTTAGCTATCCTATTTTTGACAACAGTAGCTTTTATTTTCTCTTTGATTTTCTCCAAAGGTGGGATACTGGATTCTTTGAAAAAAGAAAGGAGGGTTGAGGATCTAAAAAAGCAAGTTAGAGACTTAGAGCTTTCCAACTTAGAAAAGCAAAAACGGATTGAGATGTTGAAAAATGATCGGGAATACCTTGACTCAATAGTTAAGGGATTTGGAATAAACATTAAGGAAAATGAGTACATCTTTAGATTTGACGACGCAAAGAGAAACACATTGCGAAAAACTGAGCTAGATAATGCAAACTCACTGAAGATAATGGTGATAGTGGTAGGGCTTTTTCTGTTTCAGTTGGGACTTTTGATTGCTGTAAGTCTAGGAGTTTTGAGTAAGAAGTCAGGTAGGAATTAGAGTACCCTAAATCTTAACAATCTCGTTATCTATTAATCTTGCGCTTCCTATAAAGACTGCAACTGCAACTACAACTTCACCTTCCTTGGGTATGGTATCCAAGGACTCTAGGGTTTCTGGATTGACGACTTCTACGTAATCAATCTTTGAGGGCACTGATTCTATAATTTCCTTCATCTTCTGTTTAATTTTGGATACATCTCTTTCTCCATTTTTTATCAGTTCTTTAGCCTTTTGAAGGGACTTATATAGAACAACTGCATTTTTTCTCTCTTCGGGTGATAGATAAGAGTTTCTTGAACTCATAGCAAGGCCGTCCTGTTCTCTAACTATCGGCATAACTACTATTTCTATCGGGAAATTGAGATCTCTGGCCATTCTTTTAATTATCTGAGCCTGCTGGTAATCTTTTTGCCCAAAATAGGCTTTATCGGGTTGGACTATGTTAAAAAGTTTAGTAACTACAGTTGCTACTCCCCTAAAATGCCCAGGTCTTGAGAGTCCACATAGGTGGTTCGGAAGTGACTCTAGATTCACATAGGTTTCGTAGTTTTTAGGATACATATCCTCAACTGATGGACAGAAAAGGTAATCAACTCCTTCATTCTCAAGCAATTCCTTATCTTTATCTAGCTGTCTAGGATACCTCGCAAAATCCTCACTAGGCCCAAACTGAATAGGATTAACAAATATACTTACAACAGTTATATTATTATCTCTTTTGCTTTTTCTTACTAAAGATAGGTGACCTTCGTGTAATGCTCCCATAGTCGGCACAAAACCAATACTTTTACCTTCCTTTTTCAAGTTTATCATCTCCCTCTGAATTATGTCTGGCTTCTCTATGACTTTCATACTATTCTTCTCTCCTCACCTTTAACCAATCTCCTAATGTTAGGGATATGTTTTACAATTATCAGTAGCATAACCGCAAAAGCTGTAAATAGCAGTAAAAGGTTTTTAAATATCTCCCCCTGAACAATGAGTGACACAAGAAGATAGGAGAATACAGAAATTGAAGAAATGATTGAACTTATTGATACAATTCTAAAGATGAGCAAAGATATTAGAAATACTACAACTCCTACCAAGGTTCCAACTGGTGTTAAGACTATGAAAACTCCAAGAGAAGTAGCAACTCCCTTGCCTCCTCTAAATCCTACAAAAGGTGAAAAGGTGTGTCCTAGTATAGCTGAAACACCAGCGAAAACATAGACCTCAGGTAAATAAAAAGGAAGAATGTTGTTTTTGTAAAGCCACAAGGTAACGAAAGTTGGGACTCCTCCCTTTAGTGCGTCAAGGATAAGCACAACTATTCCCCACACTTTACCAACTGTTCTAAAAACATTCGTAGCTCCGATGTTACCGCTACCCTCTTTAGTTATATCCTTTCCTTTGAAAGAGGCAACAATCTTGCCGAAAGGAATACTTCCTAGCAAAAAGGAAACTAACAGAAAAACTATGTCCCACATAGAGCCTCCTACTTTTCAACTACCCTAGGAACAACTATAAAGTCATCCTTCCTCTTAGGAGCATTGCTCAAAATCTTTTCTACTTTCACGCTTGGAACGACGATGTCTTCTCTAGGCTCGTTTATAATGTCAATAGGATAGGGAGATGGTTCAACCCCTGTAGTATCTAACTCACTTATCATTTCAACGAAGGAGACAATTTTTGAAAATTCTTGGGTGAAGGACTCAAGCTCCTCTTCGGAGAAACTGAGCTTTGAAAGTTCTGCAACCTTCTTAACAACTTCCTTTGTGATCATAAACTTAGTATATACATACTGTTAAGCCTATTTCAAGTTCTCTTTGACAAAAAACTACTTCTGGTCTTTCAGACAGAGTTCTCTGGAGATCTTATTCTAGTAGTGCAGTGTTAGACTGTTCTCAAGGCATCTACTATGTTCATTCTTGAGGCTTTATATGCTGGTAATAGGCTTGCTATTACTGAAACCAGCAGAAATAGTAGGCAGTAGACAGTAACATCCAAAGGATTTGGCTTTATAAATGCGTAGTATCCTTCTACGTTTCCAGGCGGTGGTGGTATGTATATTCCTCCACTTAGATTTATTGTCAACGCCATTACACCACCCACTAGAAGCCCCAAGATTGTTCCTATGACTCCCATCAATCCGCTCTCCAGCACAAACTGCAATACTACAGTTTTTCTCTTAGCACCTATTGCTCTTATTGTGCCTATTTCCCTGAATCTGTCGTATATATTCATTGTTATTGTATTTGCTATTGCAAATATTACTACAAACAGAACTATCGTTAGAACCATATTCAGTATTGACTGATAT
>JBCNVF010000113.1 GCA_039630355.1 Brevinematia bacterium | reverse complement strand
TCATCTCCACACCTTGGTTACACTGGCCAGACACCATGGTTACATACCTAAAGGAATATAATCTACTTTTCACAGGAGATATAGGTGGGGGATATTCCATACCTACTGACATTGATGACTCCGACGAAAAAACCCTCAAGGAGTACTCACCTTTCGCCACAAAATACGTAGTCACAGTAATAGGACACTTCAGGGAATACATAACGAAAAACTTTGATAAGCTTAAACAGCTTGGTATCATAAACGAAACTAAGGCAGTGTTTCCAGCACATGGACTTGTTTTCAGAAAAAATCCACAGAATATATTCAAACTCTACACTGACGTAGCAGAAGGCAATCCTGAGAAAGGGAAAATATTAGTTATCTATGACTCAATGTACGGTTATGTAGAAAGTGCAATTAAGATAGCTATTGATGAACTTACCAAAAACAACTGTAAAGTTTTGATCTACAAGTTCACTGACACTGAGTATTGTGATATAAGCGACCTGCTAAAAGATATTCCCAACAGCGAAGCATTGATAATTGGAGCCTCAACCTATGAATCATCAATTCACCCATATATGAGATTTGTTATATCTACAATAATTGACAAAGCAGACTATAATAAACCTGTCTTAGCAATAGGAATACACGGTTGGGGTGGAGCTGTTGGGAAAACACTCACTCAATTGATGCAATCGTCAAAATACAGGTTGCTAGAGACTCTTGAATTTAAGGGGAAACTGACTCAAGAGGTAGAAAACATAATACGAGACAAGACAAGAGCTTTACTAAATACATAGAAAACTACCGCTTGCTAGGTAGCGGGACAGAAATCACCTAGCCCAAGCTTTTTCGCTTGGCTCAGATTTACAAATATGGATATAAAGCTAGGAGTGTTCTCAAAATCTCCGAAACCTTCACCGGAGGATGAGGAGAAAACATATGATGTTGTGATAATAGGAGGAGGCATAGCTGGGTTATCCGCAGGACTCTATGCATCAAGAGCAAGAATGGATACCATATTAGTTGAAAAGATAGGCCCTGGTGGTCAAATCATCACCACAGATATAGTTGAAAATTATCCTGGAATTCCAGAGATAAGTGGCTATGAATTAGGCATGAGAATGGAACAACAAGCTAGAAAATATGGACTGAAAATCATAATAGACGAAGTAATCAGGGTCTCCCTAAGAAACGAAATTAAGGAACTAACACTAGCTTCCGGCAAAAAGCTTAAAGCATATTCAGTCATAATTGCAACCGGAGCAAGCTATAAAAAGTTAGGCATCCAAGGTGAAGAAAAATTTCTAGGTAGAGGGGTATCGTTTTGCGCTACCTGCGACGGTGCTTTTTTTAAGGATAAGGACATAGTTGTTGTGGGAGGAGGAAATACCGCCCTTGATGAGGGACTGTTCTTAACAAGGTTTGTGAAAAGCATCACGCTAATACACAGAAGAGACTCACTTAGAGCTGAAAAAGTGCTACAAGAAAGGGCTTTCAGCAACCCTAAATTTAAATTCATCTGGAATAGTGTGGTTGAAGAAATACTAGGAGATGAAAAAGTTGAAGCTGTAAGAATAAGAAATGTAGTAACTAATGAAACAAGCATTGTAAAGACCGATGGTGTTTTCATATTTATTGGCTTGACTCCGAATACTTCAATATTTGATGAAGTTGAAAAGAATGAAGCAGGATACATAAAAGTGAACTTATACGATATGAGCACAAACCTTCCCGGCGTTTTTGCTTGTGGTGATTGTGTTGACAAACTCCTAAGACAAGCAATCACATCGGCTGGAGAAGGAGCAGTTGCAGCAGTATCCGCAGAAAGATATGTTGAAAAAATCAAGAAAAACATCTCCTAAATTGCTCTTACTGTCACAGAACCCCAATCCTATAAACCTGATAGCTTAACTACCTCAGGCAGACTTATTATCCTATCCGCCCTTTCAGCTAAGTGTAAATTATGCGTTGCCATTATACACGTTTTACCCAAACTCTTAACAAGATTATGAAACAAAGAAAACACTATCTCCGAATTTCGGTGATCCAGATTCCCTGTAGGCTCATCAGCTATTATGATCTCAGGGTCATTTATCAACGCCCTCGCTATACTCACCCTTTGTTTCTCTCCACCTGACAATTCATCAATGCCTCTGTAAATCTTATCAGCTATTCCCAAAAAATCTAGTAACTCCTTAGCCCTTCTAGTAAACTTCTCTTCAGAAAAATCCCTTCTTATCATCGCAGGAACCAAGATATTCTCTATCACCGAAAACCCTCTCAGCAAAAAATGATTCTGAAAAACATACCCAACTTTCCTATTTCTAAAACTAGAGAGTTCCTCCTCTGACATATTCGTTATGTTTTCACCATCTATCACTACCTCTCCTTCACTTACACTATCAATAGCACCAATGATGTTTAAAAGCGTTGTCTTCCCTGAACCACTTTCCCCTACAACTACCACAAACTTACCTTTTTCTATACCTAAGCTCAGTTTCTCAAACACAACTATTCTATTCCCATTGTCCTCAATATACCACTTTGAAACATCGTTCAAAACTACAGCAAACATACTATAAAAATTTTACAAATACTCTCCACCACATTGCTACTAACTAACCCTCAACTCAGTAAATTCCAATTTCTATTAGGTGAGCAGATAAGATTCAACCTTTTGTTTACCCATCCTAGATACCATCCATCAATCACAAGTTTCACTTCACAAGCCTTTAGGTTATTATTATGAAAAGCGTTCACCCAGTCCCGACAGGGACTGCGAGATAAAAGAAAGACCACATCCTAGTCACAAACTTCGGAATCTATTAATTGAATCTCTGAGAAATTGCAAGAAGCGGTTATCTTGTATTACCATAATTGAAAAACAGGAGAAACTATGAAAAACCTACTAGACATCTTATGGGGCTTATTGTTTCTACTACTGGTTGTTGCTACTTACTTCCAGAACTATAAATACAACGACAATTCCAAAGATTGGCTTAATCATGACTACTGCCTAGGACTTCTAAAGTCAGTAACCACAAATACCATTCTGATGACAGAGGGAGGAGACAACCAAGTTTTCGGACTTGCTTATTTCCAGATGGTTGAGTTTAAAAGACCTGATGTTGTCTGCTACGATCAGAAAGGTAATGTGTTCAAAAGAATCTACGGTGACTTAAGATACCTGCCATTCCAAAACCTACAACTTAGGATGGATATTGTTGACTACAACATCATTAACGGCTATGAGCCTTTCTATAGATCAGAACTGGGCACTAAGGGCGAACCCACTTTTGAGGAATACAAGCTAAAAGGGAAAATAGGTAAAAAGAATATCTATATGACATGGACCGGCAAAGAACTATGGAAATATGGTGACTATTACTACAAACAGTATGGAATGATGTATAAAGTCAACGAAGCTAAATATTTCATCGTTGACAAGCTTAAAGAGTACAGATCTCTACCTTTGGACTACCTAAAAAGCATCTATAGATCATTGATAATTCCTAACATCAATGTTCAGAAACTCGTGGAAGTAGCCAGAGTTTTAGAGTATGAAGGCTATGTAAAATTTGAATCTAACAGAATTGTTCCACGTAAAGAGTTTACCTATAAGGGTGGGAAGGACGGTAAACTCCTTTTCAATGAAATAGTAAAGAGAGTAATTTACGAAAAATCTCTAACAGGACTTACCCTTGACCTTCCTTCTTTCAACAATATACTCCAAGAAGCGAATCAGAGAGCTAACAGGATATTTGATACTGTGTTCCAACAAACTTTAACCTCTCTCTCAAAGGAAGGCTACATCTCCATCAGAGGCAACAGAGCATACTTCATCAAAGATTATGAACACCCTAATGGCCTAGACACGATGGACTACTACAACTACTACAAGCAGAGATGGCTAGAAACACCCGTTTCTGTTTGGTGGGATTACCTTACAAAAGAGATAGCCTCCTCTTTCAATTACTCCCTAGCTAAGTACAACCTAGACAAAATATCTGAATACAAAAACGTTCTACCTCTAGTAGAACCAAGCGTTAAAAACGAACTCCTCTCCAAAATAAAGGAATACAGAGAATCCATTCCCATTTACCTCAGCAACGCTATCAGATACGGATCAGACATGGCCCCAGTTATGTTTAATAGTTCCATGCTATACTACCAGCTATCAAAGTATTACAGCGAAGAAAACAACTACGAAACCAGTAAGGAATACTTTATCAAGGCTTTAGACTTACTAAAAGAAGCTATGAGAACGGATATCTACGCTACATATGCATTTGTTAGATTTGGTGTTATGACTTTTGAATACCTGAATTCCTTTGCTTCTCCAGAAGAGGAAGGAAAACTTTTAGATGAAGTGAAGATGTATATGGATACGCTTATAAAGAACTTAAGCTATAAAAAACAGTACGGAGGAGACCCCAAAAAAGCCCCAGAATACAATGACCTAAACACAATCAAAAACATAGCAGATAGGTTTAAAGCTACACCGAAATCCAATATCATCCAATACGAAAAAATTATCTCCGATGACAGTATAAAAGCCAACAACCCACAAAAAATTCAAGCTTACCTTCAGCTAGCAAACCTTTACCTAGCCAGATTTGCAGGAATAGACATCAACATGCTCAACAAAGCCAAAAATGCAATGCAAAAATACATAGAATTAACCACTACCAAAGACTTCATGTTTTACATAAACGTCGCTAACTTCTATATCTCCATAAGAGACTTCAACAGCTCATACAAATATGGACTAGAGGGAATCAAAAAGTTAGGCGATAAAGGGAAATACCTCTACTTTGTAGTTGGATTTTCCGCAGACAATATGGGAAACAAAAGCGAAGCTATAAAGTATTACTCTCTTTTCGTTGACAATTGGGAAGGAGTCAATACTCAAGAGTATAACTTTGCTCTGCAAAGACTGAGTGTTCTCAGAAGGTAAGGAGGTAAATATGAAAGCAAAAACGAATATGAAGAATAGCCTCAAAGGATATTTCGTGTTTTTAGGAATATTCACCTTACTAGTGATTATTCTTGCTATCCTTCAACTAATTCCATCAACCTCACTTGAGCCAGCATACAGGTATAAATACAGATATGAGAGTTTCCTAAGACTGCTTAATGACGAAGAAAAAAAACTATTCCTACAGGGAAACTATAAAGAATGTGCTAAACTTCTTGAACTTAGAATGACCAAAGACGAAAAACTTAAAAACAGGATTCTAGAAATAAAAGAATTTGAAGCTATAGAAACCTTCCCAACAGAGCTTACTCTTGAATATTTTGGATACTACTTATACAACGAAGTTGTGAAATACATCCCCGATTACAAACCCGAATAGGGAGGACACTATGACTACCATGAATAAGAAAAAAAAGAAGCTCAACTGGAAGAAATTTTGGGCTACAGTCGTTATACTCTTCGTTGCATTTATATTCACAGTATCTATATTCATCTCCTACAGTGGAGGAGGTGGCGAAGTTGTTGAGATGGAGGTCATTGCAGAAGTTAACGGCAAACCTGTTGAATTTTACGCTAATTCACCCGTTGTCAGAGAATATGAAAGACTAAGAGAACTCTACAAAACTAGAACCAAGGAAGAGATACTTTCAAAAGCAGTGCAGAATGTTGTAGCAAGTATGCTTATAGAAGACTTTGCAAAACACAACGGTCTTGATCTTTCAGAAGAATTCATAGATAGAGTAACAGCAGATAATATCCACTCATTTGCAAGAAAAACAGAGGTATCTTCCTCAGAAATAAAGCTAGTCAGACTGAATGTAGAGTCTTACCTAAAGTCCTCCTACCTACCGACAAAAATTGACACCTTCGTAAATAGGATACCTAAAAAATCTCAAGCTAGCTTACATCTACTTAAAACCTTGGATGATCTCAAGATAGCTATGGATATTATAAACTTTGATGAAACCGAGTTCATAAGGTTAAGCGAACTTACAGACAATCCCAAAGGGATAAGTGACTTCTACCTTGCTAACTACAAAAACATTGCTCTAGATGCTAAAATCACAATCAAGGCTGAGAAATACATCTTTGGTGATAGAAAATCTGCATACTCTTTTGTTTCAAACGGTAGTAGTAGCTTTGAAGAAAAATCTCTAGTAGAGCTTGACCCAGAAAGAAACAAAAACATTATCCTCGGACTTCCAGAAGACATAAACTCTTTCTCCAAACCTCTCTTTGAAAACAAAAAATATGTGGTATACAAAGTAGTCTCAATACCATCTTTTGAATCTCTTCCACAGAAAAGCAAAGACTATATTTCTCTTAAGCACACTACCCAAAACATTGAAAACCTTATGGGGAAATATTCTGAATCCATAAAGGACACCGTAAATACCCTAAAAAGATACCTCTCAGCTGGAAATTTTGAAGGTATTAGGAAAATAAAGGGTGTTAAAGTCTATAGGACAGGTAATTTTAGTATTATCAAAGCTTTAACAGAGTTTATCCCAGATCAAAAAGGTGAAGCAATTGATCTACCCAGAGGAGCATACAACATTTCCTTGATCACCTCTTGGTTTACAAAGAACCCCGGAGACATTGATATCGCTGATATAGGACAAGGAACAAAAATAATATACAAGATTCTAAATAAGCAAGTTATTCCCTCTAGATTGTCAGAAATTGTGGATAAATTATTCTCATCCTATCAATTCCTTTACCAGGAAGTTATATACTCTGAGTGGAATAAGATGCTAGAGAAAAGCGGAAATGTTAAGATAAAAGATATTTCAAAGTTTGCCAAAGAGCTGTAAACTCAATCTATATCGCTAATTGACAACCATTTCACCCTGACCTTGAGTTCTCTTAGCACAAACATAGGACCTCCCCGCCTCTTGTGACCTTTCCTCAAATCAACATATATGGTCTCAGAATGCCTAGTATTCGGAGGTATTGGTATCTTCAATTCCTCCAGAGTAGTTATATATCCAGTTCCATCACAACGATAACAATTTCTATTCGCCCCGTAACAAACATTACACACAGCTCTTGCAGGAAGCTTTATCACCAAAAAGGCACCTTCCTCTATCTCTTTATCAGTCAGATATACTACCAAATCCTCACCAAGTTCTTCTAAAAAATCCTCCCTAGTAAACTTCTTAGAAAGATCAAACCCCGCTCTAGACAAGTTTAGTAAAGACATCTTGTATTCAACTCTACTAGGATCCACGATATTGGTAGAAATCTGCGAATTTGACTTTTTAACCTCTACAGATAAGTCACACTTTTTCTTTTCTAAGTATTTCTTATCATACAACTCTTTTGACTTGTTATCTGATAGAACTTTGTAAGCCTCCAGTATCAACTTAAAGTCCTTACTCTCTTGACCATCATTCACATCCGGATGATACTTTTTCGCCAACTTCCTAAAGGCACTCTTTACCTTCTCTATAGTTGAACCAAAGCTTAATCCCAAGATCTCGTAGTAATCCTTAAATTCTTCCCTGTTTTTCACATAACTAATTTTAGGCAATTGCAGACAGTTCAATCAACATCAAAATAACAAAGTTCCAAGATCCTAATCTCTCAGGTAGGTATACACATATTTAGGAATTGAGTCAGGAATTTCCCTATCAACTGCGAAATTCCTGTATTTAATCATAGTTGGATGAAGCACAAGCTTAAGGTTGTACTCAGCGTTAGGATATACTGAATTTATCTTCTCAGCATAGTTTTTAGCTTCCCACCAACTTAACATTGCGTTTTTGACATTAGCCTCACCTCTAAGCAAAATATAGGCAACACCTTGGTTGTTATAACTTCTTATAAGGAATGAAACAAGCTCTCTATGTCTTGAAATCCCGGGATCAATTGCTTTGATCTTTTCCATAATTTTGAGATAACCCTCAATGGATTTGTCATACTGTAGGACAGCCATATCAGGTTTACCCAGTTCCAGATATATGTTTCCCATAAAGTGAGAGAGTAACGGATTTTGCGGAAATCTTAAGTAAGAGTGAGATAAATACCTTAGAGATTCATTCAACATACCATTACGGTAGTATATCTTTGCTAAGTTATAGTACACATAGGAGAGTTCCTCCACACTCTCCGGTTCTCCCAACTTTATCCCTTCTAGGTAGTAACCTAAAGCACCGTTATAGTCTTTACTCTCGTAAAGAATATCACCTATTCTAAAATATGCTTCCTTCTGCGATGGATCTATCTCTATGGCCTTCTTATAGTTCTCAAATGCACTCGCTTTATTTTTTAGCATATACTCAATATTCCCTATCAGAACATATGACTTCGCATGCTTTGGATTAAGTGAAAGAGCTACCTTAAGATTTTTAACAGACTCACGATAGTTTTCATTCATAAATAAATATCTCGCAAACTCGTAATAGAAGTCTGGATCTTTAGGTTTTATTGTAGAAAGCTCAAATACCACCTTTCTTGCCCTATCCAAGTCACCCTTATCTATATAATATCTTATCAACTCTATACCCACTGGTTCAGATACCGCATTCTCATCAAGCCTCTTTATATAATCATACATCTCGTCAACCCTATCCTTCTTATCCAACTTTATGTAAATTGACACTAATCTAAACAAGGAAGGGATGTGCTTATTGTCTTTGCCCTTGAGATATTTCATATAAAGCAATTCTGCCTCTTTGTAGTAATGCTTTGACTTGTAGTAATCTCCCATTTTTGTATATACCTGCGCATTAAGATCAACAGCCCTAAAACTATTCTCCTCTCTTCTTCTAAATTCTTCAGAGTATCTAAGAGCCCTATCAAAGTCAGGCTGAGGCAACCTTGTCAAAGCATCAACATAGTTAAGGCTCAACCTATAATCATACGGCCACACTTTAAGCCCATCCTCAATCTTTCTTACAGCTCTTTCAGGAACATTGTTGTATAAATACCTTATTGCATACTTAGTATACCACTCTTTTTTTCTACCACCTACTTCCTCTGCTCTCCTAAACAAGCTTTCAGCTTCGTCATAGTAACCTGTATCTATAAGCTTCAAACCTCTATTGTAGAGATTTTCCGAATAAATGTTTCTAGAAACAACAGTAAATACAATGAAACCTACAATAGCGATTACTCCAACTCCCAGAACTGCTACAACAGATCGCTTTAATAACTTCTCCAAGGCCTCCTCAGCTTTACTCTTCTTAGCAGCTATTATTACCCTTCTTCCCTCCTCAAACCTATAGAATGGAGCAATACTCTTTATGTAGTTTTTCAGATCAGATTCAGAAGGCCTGGTTAAAATTTTCCTAAATAACTCATCTATCAAAGCCTCAGACAGTATTCTGTTTTCTATGAGATCTCTTACTGCCTTTCTCACATCACTTGGATAACTCTTAAGCAGAGATACTGCTTTCACTACATCCGATTCCGCTAATCCTTCAGCAACCCTAGTTTCTTCAGAAACGGGTGTAGGCTTTCTTTCAGGAGCTTTATACGCTTCCTCCCTATATATCATCTCCTCAGGTTTTACCTCAGTTACTTCTTCAAATGTCTGAGCACCTATTCCACCTTTACCCATTGCTTCACTTTCCAATTCCTCAAACACCTGCTCTTCATAAAATTCCTCCAAAGGATGCTTAAACTCAACCTCCTCAGCTTGCTCTATTCCCTTAACTATCTCCTCAGCCTTCTCAGAAATACCTTCTTCTTCCCCAATCCCTCCAAATCCAAACTGTTCTTCTGCTTCTCCTAAAGCCTTCTCTCCCTCCAACCCTTTCCAAACATCAAAAGCTTGTTCTTCCCTTCCAAACTCAAACTGTCTCTTCTCCTCTTCCACAACTTCCTCACCTTCCAATCTCTTCCAAATATCAAAAGCCTGTTGTTCCTCCTCCTTTACCCCCAAAAGTCCCTCCAGATCCTTAGCAGAAACCTCCTCTGCCTTCTCCTCTACACCTTCAACCTTAAATTCTCTAATAAGATCCTCAATCCCTCCTTCTTCCCCTACAACTTTTTCCTCAACTTTTGGCTGAAAACTAACACTCTCTTCCAATAAACCAAACATTTCTCTCCCAGCTTCTTCCTCAGCTACCGGCTGTTGCTTTGTCTCTTTCATCACATCAGGTATCGTAAGAGATCTTATTGCTTCATAAGTAGGTAGAGGAAGATCAAAGATTGAAAGCAATTCTTCTACTTCTTCACCAGCCTTACTAGACTCCTCTTCTCCACGAGGCATACTTAATGTCCTAAAAGCTTCTTCCTCTTCTAAAAATTCATTTACCTTTTCCGATTCACCATAATCCTCAGATTTTGACTCCTCTATCGTTGACAGAATCTTCTCAGGTGAAGCAGTATTCTCTTTACCCAAAAATGAGAATATCTTCTCTATGTTCATAACTAAATTATACTATAAATATAGGAAGTATTTGAATTTTCTAAAGCATCAACTAATAAACTCCAATAACAATTAGGCATTGCTTTTCTTTTAATCCTCTCGCAGTCCCTGTCAGAACTGAGTAAATATCCTTCTCAACAAACACCTAAGACTTAATAGGAAGTAAAGCTTTGTAATTGATACAAACGGAAATTCCCCAGAAAAAGTATAATTCCAAAACCGAAAACTTGAACATCAAACCAGCAGTTTTCACAAGGACAGCAACTTAGAAAGTCAAATTGAGGTAAATCGGTTTCTCTACCTTAACATTAGACCCTCCAAGATCACCCTCATTGAACAAAAACACAAGAGTAGTTACAATCTTGTATACCTCCTCCAAGGAATCAATAATCTTCTTCCCCTCAAAAAAATTTTTCTCAACCTCTATCTCCTTTATCTTATCCACCTGAAATTCCACAATCTCATCTGAATTTAACAAAATATTACCACCAGCTCTGTAATCAGAGAGTATTGTCTCAAGATTATTTTTAACTTTCTCAAAAATATCTGCTGTCTCCTTCCTTATCTGCAGAGACAGCCTAACTCTTTCCATACTTCTAGTGTTAAGCAAACCTGACTTTTTGCTAACTGGAACCATAACGTCCGATTCTATCTTCCTATAATCCTCAACAACTTTGTAATACTCATTTATCCTATCTCTTAAGGTTCTAAAATTAGCATACAGATCATCAAAAGTCTTCTTAACATCAACGGTCCTAGCAGAATCAAATACCACACTGTATTTTGCTTTAAGAACCAAAACAGGGTATATATGCTTCTCATAGAATTCAACTAAAGCCTCTGTGAGAAAAACTTTATCGTTATACTCTACATAGAAATCTTTTTTTCTGATATTGTCTTGAATCTTCCTAATGTCAATTCCATTTAAGATCTTCAACCCTTCGTCCACCGGTGATTGCCTTTCTTTCTCCTTTTGCACCTCTTTTTCTTCTTCCTTAGGTTCTTCCTTTATCTTAGAAATCTCCATCTTCTCGGTAAGATACCCAATATAGTCCTCCTCTTTGATTTCCAAGAATCTTATAAAATACTCAGAATTGAAAGATAACTTCTTTCCAATAATTAAGTCAACAACAACCTTCAGCTTTGGAAAATACTCCTCAAAAAGAAAATCCCAAACTTTATAAAACAGCTTCTCAGTTTTTTGAAAATCACTTTTAGGAATATATTGAGAGATTGCCCTCAGAGCAGTTGATACTAAAACCCTTGCCTGATCTTTAAAAGGATGCATAAGGTACAACTTCTTGAGAAAGTACTTAAAAACTTCCTTTAACTCTTCAGGCTTAGTTGTTTCTCTAGTTTGTAAATACAATTTTCTCATCCTTTCAATCTTATCAAAGAGCTCATTATTTGGGAAATCATTCAACCTATATATCACTTCAAATCCAATAGGATTTATAGCATTAAGACTTCTTTTCACGGAGTTCGTAAGCTTTTCGTCCTTTAGGGTAAGCAGATACCCTATTATCCTCAGATCTAAAAAGGCAGTAGGGACTTCCTTAAGAGTCCTCTCGTAGAATCTTTTTCTAACATAACCAAACAATGTTATTACACCTTGAAAATAAGCTTCAACAAAGACCCTAATTCTATCAATTATAGTTACTTTGAGCTTGTCAGAAGACTCTTTACTCAAGCTATGTTCGTAATGAACAACTTTTGGCTTACCCGCAGATTTAACTGTGGAAACCGAAACTGACTTCTTAGGAGGAGTAGGATGAGAAACTGCCTTCTCTTTAGCTTCCTTACCCTTAGCAAGCTGTTCACGGATCTTTTGCCTTAGCAGTTCCCTTTCGGTCAAAACTTTACCACCACCTTTCACAAACTCCTTAAAGAGCTTCTCTCTAGTCTCAGCATCAAGGGAATCAATTCCTATCTTTTTCTTCATTTCATCAATGTCTTTCATAAGGAAATTATATTACTCCCACAAACCTTTTTTCTATCATCCGCAACCACGCTAAAATAGAGCCTCAGACTTATAAATCAACTAAAGCATCATTTTTTACCCACATACATTGAAAAACTTATCTGACTTCTAATATTACTAAAAGCTTTATTCAAAGCAACCTTTCTTTTCTGCAATAGTTTCGGGTCAGAGTTTATTCTTTCAAGAATACGGTTGTATGCGTCTTTATAGGAGTGAAAACCGAAAAATATCTCAGCTTCACTCTGACTTAAAAAGTCAGAATAATCTTCCCCAATAATTTGTGCTAAAATCTTGTCATACTCATAGAATACCTTCACATACTCTTTGAAAATCGCCTTACAATAATCCTTGACAACTTGATCAAATCCCTCAACCATATCTAACACTTCCATTAGAAGTTTCATTTTTGTGGTTGCTGTATAAAAATCCCTAGAATTAACCACAGCATATTTTATCCCAATAAAGGCATCAGAAAGATAATCGTTGTTAATTTCAACAAGTTTCAGCTCACCATCATGGTAAAGCTCAATAGTTTTTGAAAACCTTGGCATACTGTTTGAGGTAATAGCCCCTAGATCACACAAAGTAGAAAGTATTCCAAACTGCCAGTCACCTTGAGAGATCTTCTCAACCAAATTCTTGATATGCTGGGATATAAAGTCCTTGTATGACTCACTCTCACCGTAGTATATCTCATACACCTTGAGTTTCCCTCCTTTAAATTCTATTTCACCGTTGAACAGAAACTTTATATTTTTCACAAAATTAGTCTTAGGTTTATTGGATGAAACAAACTTATGGTAAGTGTTCTGATCTACAACTACTTTAGTTTTGTTCGGAGAGATTGAGTTTGCTCTAGACTGAAGTCTAGCTGCCAGATTTATCAAAATACCCTGTAAATCTCCTTTTTCACTCACTATCAACGGCATAGTTGAATATCCACCAACAATTCCTCCCGAAATTTCAAACGGCGGAAGAAACGGATCTTCACCTTGCTCAACATCAACTAAACTTATCTTCTTGGAAAATAGATTTATAACATCAAAAGTTGAGTTTATCACATCAACAGGATCAGAACCTATCAATATTACTTCATCTCCTCTATCTCTTTTAGCAATCACACCATATCTTTTTGCCGTAACTTTTATGGTGTTCTCAACAAACCTATCCAACCTATGCAAAGAATTTATGTTCCTTCTCGTTTTCTGGCAAAAAGCAGTATAACCGTGAATATCCAAAAGCGAGATATAAAGGTTTGATAAAATTATGCTTTTCTTAAGGTCACCATAGAGAGAGGGATACTTTTGGTCAGGAACAACCAGAGTTTTCCACAATTCGGTATACTCATCAAAATTCAAATCACAGAATGCCCCCCAATACAGCCTTTTTATAAGATTGAACATCATATCTATTTCAGACTTACTCACCTTAATTCCTGACTTTACAATAGCTTCCTTAAGAGAAGAGAAAGTTGTAATTTTCCCGGTTAATACAAGATCAATTAGCTCTAAAACTTTACCAGAATTGTTCATTAATTTACTTCACTAGGGGGGCTCCCCCCTATGTTAAAACTAACTACCAATAGTCCCCTCTATATCAAGCTGTAGCTCTTTCAGAGCATCAATTGCTTTCATATCATTATTGAGAACTTTTTGAATATACTCATCAAGAATATCTCTCATCTCAACCCACTTTACCGGTCTTCTAAAGTCTGTTACAAACTGTAAAGCATCAAGATAAACCTTGCTATCAACCTGAGGCTGGTTCTTAACTATAGCTGAGGCTTTTAAGAAAGCATCAGAGTAAGCGACTGATTTCCTTATAGGTATAGCTAAACCACTGTTCGCAACATCCTTCTGTACCTCAGGACTTGAAAGGAACTTAACTAAACTCCAGGATAGCTCAGGATTTTTTGTCCCTGCATATATACAGTACGCAACCGTAAACAGTGTTGAAGCTCTCTTTGCACTACCTTTTGGCATTTGGGCAACATTCCACTTAAACTTAGTTATATCCCTAAACCTTAGGGTTACCCACCTGCCGTAAGCAGCCATTCCGGCTCTACCATCTACGAACATCGCCTCACCACCACCAAAGTCTCTTGAGGTAGTAATCTTTGGAACAACTTTATGCACCCATATAAGGTCTGCCAAAAACTGTATAGCCTCAGCATTCTTACCCAAATATGGCTCCTTACCAAGCACAAAGTTTCCTTCGTTATCAAAGAAGGTTCCACCATTTGCGTATACCCAATTCCTCCACCAGTTTGCCCAAGTCTCAAGCACAAAACCATACTGATCTATGTTACCATCACCATTTAAATCTTTTGTAAGCTTTTTAGCAGCATCTAAAAAGTCATTCCATGTCCAGTTGTCATTAGGATAACCTATCTTAAACTTGTCAAACATGTCTATGTTATAGTATAAGACCAAGGTTGTGAAGTCCTTCGCAATACCATACAATCTTCCCTTATACCTAAACTCATTAAAAGGTGCTTCAAAAAAGTCACTAGGATTGACCTCATCCTTATCTCTGTTTAGAAAATCATCAAGCTGTAACAGATGACCTCTTGAAACCAACCCTGCAAAATCCTCAATATCAAGGTAAAAAACATCAGGTGGTGTTCCACCAGCTATCATTGTCTTTAGCTTCTGACCAAAGCTAAGAGAGTCAACATGAATAGCTTCTATCTCAATTCCTGGGTTTCGCTCCAAGAAGTTCGTTATGTAATTCAAAACTGTTGCCTTCTCCTCAGGAGTTCCCCAATACATAAACACTAACTTGTTACTGGGACCTCCACAGGAGGATAATACTACCCCAAACACCACAGCTACCAAAAGCACCACCACTCTCAAAACCTTCATAGGCTTCCTCCTATCTTAACTATATTATAAATTCCAAAAATCCACTTGTAAAGAAAAAACAATAATCAACTTTCATCACTAAGTCTACTCTCAAACTCCACCCTACTACCAAGCTACCTACAACTCCTAATCGCAAAATAACAAAAATCAATAAAGTCTAAAACTTACAACGGCGTAGTTTTCTTCCCCTCGCAGTCTCTGCCGAGACTGGGTAAAATTACTCTCTCAATAAAGGCAGAAACTCAATGTCGCATAATAAAGAGATCCCATAACCTCTAAAGATTACAGAATCTCTACCCATCAAACAAATCACATATTCGTAACCCCGTTTTATCCGTAGAATCAGAGGTTGAACCTATAGAGGTTGTTTAAAACTCTTTAACCAAACCCCAGAACAATAAGGTTTAAAACTTACAACCAGGCACAGTTTCTCTTTTCCTCACAGTCCCTGTCAGGACTGGACAAATACTCTTCTTACTATGACAAACGCTAGAAGCTTGAAGAAAGTAATATCTTGAAACTGAAAAACGTTATTCAGAATCAAGAAAGCGAGTAAGCGTAAAGTTTGGGATCTTCTTACTCCTTCGGTAGAAAACTTTAGACTTTATCGCACTAACCTAATGAGAATCAGATCTCATTGATTTTCATCTGGAAAAATTGAAATCTGGACTAAAATCTTTTAAAACTATACTAGGAACTAGGAGATGATATTATGTTGGAAGGAATATATTTTTTTAGTCAAAATGGATTTAGCAAAAAACCTAAGGATATATCCAAGATTGGTGTTAGAGGCGAAAGAATCTTAGAGTTAGTTGAATTAGGACTACCCATACCACCAGGACTCTTACTTGACAGCGACAAAGCTAAGGCTCTTGATACTAAATCCATAAACGCAATACTTGAGTATGTAAAGGACATATCCAAAATCACTGGTAGGAAGTTAGGAGACCCCGAATCTCCATTGTTTCTGAAGCTGATAATTAGCCCAGATCTGAGGTTGGTGAAATTCCCAGGAGTGAGGTTTCTCGGAATAAACGACTCAACCTTTGAATTACTCAAAGATAAAGTAGATGAGAGATTTGCCTACATAGCATACTGCACATTCTTGGAAGAGATGGCAAGGTTTGGCGCGGAATACAGGCCCGATGTGTTCTTCTCGCTCCCCGAGGCAGACGATCTGAGAGTATTATCTATAAAAGAACTAAAGGAGAGACTAAAATACGATAGAGAATATATAGAGAAAGGCATACCATCAGACTTAGAGGAGAGAATTGCCTACGTTCTTCAGCAGATGTCTGCTATCGCTAGAATAAACTCTGATATTGATGTTGGGATACTAGTCCAGGAAATGGTTTTAGGTAACTATTCCCCGGAGTCTTTTACCGGCTACTTTTATACAAGAAATATTGTAACCGGAGAACCTATTATCCAGGGTAAAGTTTTTAGAAGAAACTATTTCATAGATGAAGACAGCAAAGGTGAAGAAATTACCGATCTAGAGAAAGAAACTCTTGAAGAATTACAAAATTTTGCACAACTACTGGAGGAGAGGTATAAAGAAATAAGATATGTTATGGTAGTTAAAGAAACGGGAAAGGTATGGGTAATAGAACAAGATACCGTTCAACACAAATCCTCACAAGCCGAAATAAAGCTGTATATGGATCTTATGAAGAAGAAAATAATTGACGAAAGGTTCATCATTGACAGAGTTAATCCTGGACATTTAGTAGAGCTTTTACACAAAACCATTGACATAGGATGGATAAAGAAAAACCAAGTTAAATATGTCTCTGGAGGCATTGCAGGATCACCAGGAGTTGCTACCGGTAGAGTGTTCTTCTCAACAGACAGATTAGTAGAAGAATACAATAGAGCATTGAAGATGGGGCTAGATACCAGACTTATACTGGTGATGCCTGCAACTTATGCTGAGGATGTTAAGGCAATAGAAATTGGTCAAGGAGTTCTAACAACTGAAGGGGGATACGCATCACACGCTCCGGTGGTAGCAAGATCACTGGGTAAAGTCAGTTTAATAAACCCTAGGATAAAGCTTGGTCCCAACTATTTTGAAATTGACGGAATAAGAGTAAATGAAGGCGATTACATAACCTTGGAGGTGCCCTTCTACGAGTCTCCTAAAATATACTTCGGTGAAGTAAAAACAGTAGAACCAGATTTTGACAAAAATGGTCTGATGGACTTTCTTAAAATCGTAGATAACTACATCTCTCCAGATTTCGTCGTAAGAGCCAATGCAGATCAACCAAGAGAAGCAATGCTTGCCAGAAAACTAGGCGCTAAAGGAATAGGACTATGTAGAACCGAACATATGTTCTTTGAAAAAGAAAGGTTACCAATATTCCAGGAGCTTATAATCTCCGACAACTATGAGAAAAGAAAAGAAATTCTCGCAGAGTTAAAGAAATTCCAAAAGAAAGATTTCATAGACCTATTCATCGCTATGAGTGGCGAACCAGTAACAATAAGACTTCTGGACGCACCACTTCACGAATTTTTACCACACAATGACAAAGAGCTTGAGGATCTATACGATTTCTTAAAAAGTAAGAAATACGATATCACTAAAGAGAAACTCAAGGAGATATGCGATCTTAAAAAGGAAGTTAACCCCATGCTTGGACATAGAGGAGTAAGAGTAGCTGTAACCTATCCTGAGATATACGAAATGCAAGCCTGTGCAATTGCAGAAGCTGCAGTTGAAGTCAAAAAGAATGGATTTGAACCAATACCAGAGATAATGATACCTGTAGTTATGAACTACAGAGAGCTAAACCTAGTTATAAACGGCAAAGTAATGGAAGGCAGAAGAATAAGGGGAATAAAAGAAGTTGTTGACGAGATAATCAAAAGTAGTGGAGTTGATATACCTGTTAAGTATGGTTCTATGATAGAAATTCCTTCCGCCGCACTGCACGCAGATAAAATCGCAGTGTTTGCAGAATTCGTAAGTTTCGGAACAAACGATCTAACACACACAACCTATGGACTTTCCAGAGACGATATCTCCTCATTCTTACCAGACTACACCGAAATGGACTTAATTGAAGATAATCCGTTCAAAGTATTGGGAGAAGAAGTCGCAGAACTTATAATCATAGCAGTGCACAGAGGAAGAATGGTAAGACCTGACCTTAAAATAGGACTCTGTGGAGAACATGGAGCTGACCCAAGAAATATAGAATTCCTTAAGCTAACAGGCCTTGACTACGTCTCAGTATCACCTTACAGTATACCTCTTGCTAAATTAGCTATAGCTAAAATAAACCTGAAAGAATACCAACAGTAACTCATTTCAAAAATAAGTAATTCCTTTTAAATACCTCACTCAAACCTGAAATACTTTGATGGCACTTTTTTAGCAAAAGTTTTGTTTGTTTCTTACAATCCATAACAGTAAAGTTCAACTTTTGTTATAAATTTTGGAATTATTGGCAAAGCTAGAGTTAACTTGAGAAGAAGTCAAGGCTTTCTGTATACTTAAAGAGACCATAAAGCCGAGATGGCGGAACTGGCAGACGCGCCTGACTCAAAATCAGGTGGTGGCAACACCGTGCGGGTTCGACTCCCGCTCTCGGCAAGCTACCCAAAGGGGAAAAGGAGTGAAAAACTTCACAAAAACCATCTTCTCCATCTTTGCTATCCTCTTAGCAATTCTAAGCATTGTAGGTATATCCGCATTCTCAAGTTTCTACAATGACCTAAGCCACACAAATCTTGATAAATACTTCCTACAAGACATCTCCATCTTAGTCCTTACCATCTTTATTCTTACCCTTCTACCACTTACTACGTTCCTGATAAGAACAAAACTTGCTATACTAAAATACTCACAGAAAGCAGAACTTTCCAAATTACACTCAAGAACACTAATAACCCTTGATCTCCTTACAACCCTGTTAATACTATTTCTTATACTGACAAACCTAAGAGAGATACATCTGTGTTTAACATTACCCGCCTACCCGTCAGCATTAGCCAATATCTACGACTATCCATTCTTCCTAAAAGTAGCAAAATTCCTAATACTATACCTCATAATAATTCTCACATACCTAATCGCACCAATACTATATCTATCCCATAAGTCCTATTCCGTAAGATTCCTCTACCTAACTATAGTGCCTCACAAAGTCTCACTAACCCTAACTTTAGCCATATTCCTCTTCCTACTCCTTTTAGCATTCTCCGTATTTCTCTACTCTTTCATTTTATCAATAGAGCTTTACCCCAAATACTCATTGATCCTCACTTTTGGTATCATAGTATCCCTAATATTACTACTTTACTCTCTCGTAGTTCTAGTGAAATTAATTAACAACTCCACCATCTCTTGGATATTAAACCTTATCGCTATAGCATTCTCTATCGGATTTATTTCCCTAACTTGCTTTTCCAAGACTCTCCCTGACGTTTCACTTATTAGGTTTGAACTCATTGATAAAATCAACAAAAACATACTATCCTCAAAATTCTGCCTTAGAGTAAACAACATTGACGCATCTTCAACCTTTGACAAAATAGACATCGGAAAACTAGAGAGACTAAAGGAGCTTGAGATAACTGAACACATGCTATCCGAAAACCGTAAACCAGTTGATATAAGTATTCTTAGAAAAGCAAAATTCCTAGAAAGGATATATATTCTTCTGCGCTATGGTGTAGTAGACCTAGCTTTTAAGAAAAACCTCGTTGTAACCAACCAAGTCAACATAGAAACACTGTCAAAATGGTTTTTCCCAAAAGCTTTTTATTATTTCTCAACCCTCAGTAATACAAACTACTTTGATATCTCCTTTCCCTATGAATTTGGTAGCGGAACATTCCTATACAAAAGATACCTAGTTTATTGGACATCGGATAAAGATGTCAAAGTCTTGGATACCAGGGGAAAAGATTACGAGAACAGAAACACACTCACAGCCAAAGACTACTATGTGATAACCAGAAAAACTAAGTTTATTAGCACAACTCATAGGATACTTTTAGTCAAATCCACCAATACAGCATATCATATGCTCGCAACTACGGGAGCTTCAATGCTGATCTCAAATGAAACTTATACCGTATTTTTCGTCAAGGAATACAAACAAGATGAGATGTTTCTCTTTCTGGAAGGAGTTCCTTTATTTCTAAGTAACATAGTTTTTGATAGCAAGGTTGTTGGCCTTAAGGTTAGATACTTTGACATTGATGGTAGGGGTGGAAACCTACAGGAAGGAATATCCAACCTGGTTGGTAATGCTGTGTATTATTACAAAGTCGTAGATTTGACCAACAGAATTGAAAAACTCAGAGAGTATATTGAGGAAAATAAAGAACAAATTCCTCCAGACGTTTTAGAAAGACTAAGATACTTCATATCAAAGTAGTATGCCTAAGCGCAAAAATTACTTGTCTTTACAAAAAAGAATACAATCCTATCTCTCAAAGATAAACGCTGGAGAGATGGTATTACCCAGACCACATATTGTAATCTGTTACTACAATTCCACACCTGAGGAAATACTAGCTAAATTCAGAAAATACAAATATTCCAGACTACCGGTAGTTGACAAAAATACAGAAAAGATCGTTGGGTATATATTCTTCAAAGATTTCTATGATAAGTATATTGAGAGTGGTGGCAAATTCAAGATAAGCGAGATAATACGGGAGATAGTATTTGTTCCTGAAAACATGAATGGGCTAGACATTTTCAACATTATGAAGGAGAAACTAACTAACATCGCTGTGGTGGTAGATGAGTATGGTAACCACATAGGTATCATAACGCTTGAAGATATTCTTGAGAAAATACTAGGGGAGATACTTGATGAGAGCGATAATAAGGAAGACGAAGAACTTGAAATAGAGAAAATCTCGGAAGAGGAGTATATCGTAAGTGCTTGGGCACCAGTAGAACAGGTAGCTTCTGAGATCGGCATGAGTATAGACGGAGATACCTACGAAAATATGGATGTGAGGACCATTTCTGGTTTTCTTATGTATATAACGGGTAGCATTCCCAAATACGGAAGCCTCTACGAATACAAAAATTTTGTTTTCAAAGTGATAGAAGTAGAAAACAATAGACCATCAAAAATCCTCATAAAGAGGAAGTGAATATGGTAGTGTTGGGAATAGAGACTTCTTGTGACGAAACTTCCGTTGCTATCGTTGAGAACGGCAGAAATATCTTATCCGAAGTTGTTATTTCACAAGTTGAGTTTCACAAGGAGTTTCTGGGAGTTTTACCAGAGCTTGCCTCAAGAAAGCACCTTGAGTTTATAAACTTGGCTTTGGAGAAAGCTTTAAACGATGCTAACTTATCCCTAACCGAAATTGATAGGGTAGCAGTCACATTCGGTCCAGGGTTGACTTCATCATTGCTTATAGGGGTTAATGTAGCAAAGACTATCTCATTCTTTTATGAAAAACCTCTGATAAAGGTAAATCATGTTGAAGCACACCTTTTCTCATCTTTTATTGAACACGAAGTTGAATTTCCATTTATAGGGCTAGTAGTCTCTGGAGGGCACACCAATTTGTTCTTGGTCAGAAGCTTCTACGACATAGAACTCATAGGATATACTGTTGATGATGCTGTTGGAGAAGCCTTTGACAAAGTATCAAAAATGTTGGGACTAGGATATCCCGGAGGACCGATAATAGATAAGCTATCAAAAGAAGGAGACGAAAACGCCTTCAAGTTTCCATTAGGAGCCAGTGAAAAACCTTATGATAGATATAACTTTAGCTACAGTGGACTAAAAACAAGTGTCCTATACACTCTTAGGAAAATCAGCAAATGCGACGAAAAAACTATAAAAGATATATGTGCATCTTTTCAGAAATCCGCCATTGATGTTCTCTACCTTAAAGTAAAAAAGCTCTCAGAGGACGTAGATATAAGAAACGTAGTTATAGCTGGAGGAGTATCTGCCAACTCTTACCTCAGAAAAAAGTTTCTAGAAGACAAGTCACTAAATTGCTTCATACCTTCAGCAAAATACTCAACAGACAATGCAGTAATGGTAGCATCTCTTGGATATTTCAAGCCTGTTGAAGCGTCACTGGAGGAGGATGTGTTTCCAAGAATACCAGGTATAGCCAAAGGGAAAAGAAATGTCTAGATCAGAACTCTAGAACAAAACTTAGAGAATTTGAAAACATCTTTTCAAGTGTTACACCATTCTTTTATGGACAAGATAGATGTGCTTGTAGTTGACGATTCAGCGTTAATGAGGAAAATGATAAGTGAAATACTAGCTTCACATCCTTTCATAAATCCGAAAGACACCGCCATAAATGGTAAAGTTGCTCTAAGCAAAATCCAAAAAAACAATTACGATGTAATTCTTTTAGACATAGAGATGCCAGAAATGGACGGAATACAGTTCCTTGAAGAATACTCAAAAACAGGTAAGGATATACCAGTAATAATCCTTTCTTCTTTTGCAAAAAGAGGAGCAGAAATAACAATAAAAGCTTTATCCCTCGGAGCTAAAGACTTCATTACTAAACCTTCAGGCCCTATATCCCTAGACATAGCTAAAGTCAAAAATGAAATTTTTGAGAAAGTTTTGGTGTGGGGACTAAAAAAATCACCAAAATCCGAAGTTTTAGTAGAGATAGACCAAAGTCTAAGAATAGTTGAATCCACGCCCGTAGTTTTTGAGAATCCACCAATTTCGGAAGTAATAAGCAAGAAAGCAATAAAGCCCAAGTTTATAGCAATTGGCATATCAACAGGAGGACCACCTGCTATAAGGAAACTTCTCTCAGAAATAGATAAAGACTTTCCCCTGGGAATAGTAATAGCCCAACACATGCCAGAGTTTTTCACACTAGAGTTTGCTAAATCACTTGCAAACTCTTACCCACACTTAACTATAGTTGAAGCAAAAGACTTTGAACTAATATCACCTGGGAAAGTGATAATAGCAAAGGGAGGGAAACATCTCGTAGTGCATTCAAGTGAAAATAAGTACTTCGCTAGAGTGGTAGAAGATAGTAGATTCCTATTTAGACCTTCTGTAGATCTCCTCTTTGAGAGTATAGCAGAAAACGTCGGCAGAGATGTCATAGGTATAGTAATGACAGGTATGGGCTCAGATGGTGCTAAAGGTCTGAAGAAACTTCACGAAATTGGAGCAATAACAATTGCACAAGGAGAGAAGTCTTCAACAATATTCGGAATGCCAAAAAGCGCTATAAAGGCAGGAGCTGTAGATTTTGTATGGGAAATTGAAGATATGGTAAAAAACATAAAACACATTCTTTCACTACTATTGTAACTCTTTGTTCCAAGCTACTATCCTGTTCTTACCCTTAAGCTTTGCAGAGTTTAACGCTCTATCAGCAAAGTCAACCAACATAGAAGGATCCCTAGAATCCGTCGGAAACTCACTTACACCAATAGTATCTGTTGCTTCAATTCCTTTCTCATTAAGAGA
>JBCNVF010000112.1 GCA_039630355.1 Brevinematia bacterium | reverse complement strand
GGCGTGTACCTGCCCTTTTAGGGATTGAAACAGGACGTAAAGCGACATTTTGTTTAAAAACGAAAAAAGTTTTACCTGCCCTTTTAGGGATTGAAACGTGTTGGGTTGTCACTCAACACAAACCATATAAAAAGTTTTTATTTGTCCTTTTAGGGATCGAAACTATAATAAATGGACATATGCCTAAACTTGTTGTGGTGGGTTTTTACCTGCCCTTTTAGGGATTGAAACGTGTTGGGTTGTCACTCAACACAAACCATTAAAAAGTTTTTATTTGTCCTTTTAGGGATCGAAACCAAATACAATATAAATCTTCTCATCTCTCCCGGCTGGGTTTTTACCCGCCCTTTTAGGGATTGAAACTCACTCAACACAAACCATTAAGAAACAACATTTGTTCAGTTTTTACCCGCCCTTTTATAGATTGAAACTAAGAGAGCAAGTACAGGAGCAGAGAAATGCAATACAGTTTTTACCTACCCTTTTAGAGATTGAAACCTCAACACAAACCAGTAATAAGTTTGTTCTTTTCACATCAGTTCTTACCTGCCCTTTTATAGATTGAAACTTTCCGACTTCTACAGCATAGAAAGGAAGAACAATAGGAACATAACAGAGGGGAAGAAATGCGTAGGACTGAGCAAATTTCTAAACATTCCAATCCAAATGTTTATACTACTTAACAAGTACAGAATAGTTGGTGTTGAGAGAGGGATGGCACTAAAGAGGTTTTGTAATTACCTCATAAAAGAAAGATATTCATACTTGTTAAACTAGTATTAAGGAGGGATATATGAAAGAAGGCAACTTTTGGACATTTATTGAAATCATTGTGAGGAAGTATGCAGCATTTACAAATAGCATTGCGCCGTATATTGAGCTTTTGGGATACGCATTTATGGTTGCAGGATGCTTGTTCACAGTCATAGCTCTTTTACAAAGAACAAGCAAAAAGAAACTTACGAATTCTGGACTTGCGATGGTATTTTCGATAGTGGGTGCAAGCTTTCTGTATGCTGGCAAAATAGTCCCCCCAGTGTCAATATCTATATTTCTGTTCTTCATACTCTACGCACTCGTAGTATATAAGTTTCTTCCAAAGAAGTATGATAAGTTGGTGAGTGTGTGGGTTGAGAAGGATAACGAGGAATACAAGCATGTGTATAAGATAGCGAAGCAGGTTGCAAGAGAACTCGGTATTAAGAAAATGCCAAGGATTGGCATAACGGAGGCGGCAGGGCTGAATGCGTTCACCTACGGTCCTAGTAATGATAAAGCAAGGGTAGTGATACACCGAGGGCTCCTACACGTTCTGTCCGATATCCACCTCAAGGCAGTGTTTGCACACGAGATGGGACATATAAAAAACGAAGACTTCAGAATAACATCGCTTATCATATGGGTTCCGCAGACACTTGTTTTCTTGATAGTACTGACGGTGATTGTTCCCGTTATAATGATAATTGCAGGCTTGCTTATGTTCATAATAACAGACGACAACAAAAACACCAAAAACAAGAGTGACCCAACGCCAACAGTAGCAATGGGGATAATGTACCTCGGTGGCTGGATATTGTGGCACATGGGTATATGGACACTGGCACTTGGGCTGTTCACAATGCCTATATACTTCTGGTTTTTGAGAACAAGAGAGTATCTTGCTGACAAAGCAGTTGTAGACGTTGGTATACCAGCAGTAGTGCTGGCAGACGTACTTGCAATAATAGCTGAAACAGAAAGAACATACAACAAACCTATTGAAGCAGTTGACGACAACTACCCTCTAAAAACACTAGTAGCACTCCTTGAACACAGATCAAAAATATCAATGGTGAACTATCATGATAATCCGAAGGAGCCCAATCTAGTCAACAGTGGTGACTGGATGCTGAAATACGTTGAAGAAACATATAATGAGATTGACGCTGCAATTCCAGAGAACCCAGCAGAAAAACCAAAAAGAGGCGCAAAGATAGAGATAAGCAACAAAAGCTTTGAGGAGCTTATCTACTATGAAAACTTGTTGAGTGGCAGGTGGCTGGGCGAACTCCAACAAGAACCCATACCCTACAGAATACCCATAGACAACAAAATTGTATTTGCTGGCAGAACTGTTACGTACGCAAGAGGCAGAAGCAGAGTGATAGATGCTTTACTGCTCGGTATACTAAAAATTAGGTTTGAAGACAGACTAAAAACGATACTACACACACACCCACTACCAGCACTAAGAGCACTAAAACTACTTAAATACGAACTTGAGGAAAAGAAAAGAAAAACAAATAATATTGAAACTGTTGAACTGTATTAGCACGAAGGGGGGCAAAGCCTCCCCTTTTTTTGTTGAACCACAGACATACGTTTTTACCTGCCCTTTTAGGGATTGAAACCAACGAATAGCAAAAGAGATTAAAGAGATTACTGATGGTCAGTTTAATTGTAAATCGGAGATACTATTAAATAAAATTTAGCAATAATTTTGGGGGAAGTAATGGGTGTAAAGATAAGAGGAGTAGGAATGTATGTTCCTCCTAAAGTTCTGACGAATCACGATTTGGAGAAAATGGTTGAAACTAGTGACGAATGGATAAGAACTAGAACCGGTATAGTGCAAAGAAGAATTGCAGACTCTGAGATAACTACTTCGGACTTAGCAGTAGAAGCTTCCAAGATTGCAATAAAAAACGCAAACCTTCTCCCAGAGGACATAGACGCCGTAATATGTGCTACCATTACTCCAGATATGGTTTTTCCCGCAACAGCATTTCTGATATCTGAAAAACTCGGAATAAAAAAACCAGGTTTTGATATAAACACCGCATGTTCTGGATTTGTCTATGCTTCGGTGATAACAAACTCTTTCCTAAAAAGTGGTGCTTTCAAGAATATTCTGGTTGTTGGTGCAGAGACTCTTTCTAGGATAACAGATTGGCAGGATAGAAATACCTGTGTGCTTTTCGGAGATGGAGCAGGTGCCGTCATCTATACCATAGATGATAGCGAGTCAGATATTCTGGCATTTGAACTAGGAGGAGACGGCGGATTTGCAGATCTACTATATGTCCCCGCAGGAGGAGCAAAAATCCCAGCTTCAGAAGAAAGTATAAAAAACAGATTACACTTTATAAAGATGAACGGAAGAGAAACATTCAAAATGGCTGTCAGAATGATGACAGAGTCTGTAGAGAAAGTTATTCAAAAAGCTGGAATAAGAAAAGAAGACGTAAAACTTGTCATTCCTCATCAAGCTAACATAAGGATAATTGATGCTATTGCGGAATATCTGGGCGTAACCAGAGAGGAAAAAGTATTTGTCAATCTTGATAAGTATGGCAACACCTCCGCAGCTTCTATCCCAATAGCTCTCGCAGAAGCAGTAGAACAAGGCAAAATAAACCGAGGAGATATAATCATACTCGTAGCATTCGGTGGAGGTTTCTCCTGGGGAGCTATAGCACTCAAGTATTAACTTACGTGAGGTTGGTGTATGGATATTCTAAAGGCAATAATAATGGGACTCATACAAGGAATAGCAGAATTTCTCCCCATCAGTAGCTCGGGACACCTTGTTCTTGCCGATCACTATCTTAGAAACATGGGAAAAACAAGCTTATGGTTTGATGTTCTCCTACACATCGCTACATTGATAGTCGTCATAACTTTTTTCTTCAGTGAATTCATGACATTGATCAGAGGAGGTATCAAATTCTATAGATTCTTTGGTGATAAGGAAAGTAGACTATTCTGGCTCATCGTAATCGCTACCGCTTCCACAGTTATAGTCGCTCTCATACTTGAACCCTTCCTCAGAGAAGCTGTAGAAGAGAATTACAAATTGGTTGGTATACTGCTCATCGTCAACTCTTTCATTTTAATCCTTCCCTACCTCCTCCACACCTCACAAAACAAAACACTTGAAAACATTGGCCCCCTTGAAAGCATTTTCGTTGGCATAGCACAAGGAATTGGAGTCCTACCCGGTATCTCAAGATCCGGTATCACAATTTCAACAGGTCTTATCGCAGGACTTGATAGAGCAAGCGCAGGAGTGTTCA